>CAZYSJ010000031.1:25961-39242 GCA_964649875.1 uncultured Caldilineaceae bacterium | reverse complement strand
TGACGATGGTCGTGCTGCCCATCCTGCCGATTGCGCTGGTGCTGTTCATGATCTTCGGCGCAGTCACCCAGCCGTTGTTCGGCAAGATTCAGGCCAAGCTGTCGGCCATGAACACGGTGCTGCAGGAAAGCGTAGCCGGCATCCGCGTGATCAAGGCGTTTGCGCAGGAGCCGAAGCAGTCGGCCAAGTTCCGGGCGCGCGCCGACGACCTGATGCGCCAGCAGATCATGGTGTCGGGCGTCTTCAGCTTTCTCTTCCCCGTCATCTTCCTGATCGCCAATTTGGGGCAGGCGGCGGTGCTTTATTACGGCGGGCGGCAGATCATCGCCGAGACGCTGACCGTGGGCGAATGGCAGAAGTTCAGCCTCTATCTGATCTTCGTCTTTTTCCCCATCGGCCAGCTTGGCTTCATCATCAGCCAGATGAGCCAGGCCAGCGCCAGCGCCGACCGCATTTTCGAGATTCTGGACGCGCACAACGAGGTGGTCGACAAGCCGGGCGCGCCGCCGATCCCGTCGCTGCAGGGGCGCGTCGAGTTTCGCAACGTGACCTTTCGCTATTTTCACAGCGGCGAGCCGGTGTTGAGCGACATCTCCTTCACGGCGGAACCGGGGCAGATGGTGGCGCTGCTCGGCGCTACGGGCAGCGGCAAGAGCACGGTGATCAACCTGCTGCCGCGCTTCTATGATGTCAGCGAGGGGCAGGTGCTGATCGACGGCCATGACGTACGCGACGTGCAGCTTGAGTCGCTGCGCCGCCAGATCGGCATCGTGCTGCAAGAGACGAACCTTTTCTCCGGCACGATCCGCGACAACATCGCCTATGGCCGGCCGGACGCGAGCGACGAGGAGATTGTGGCGGCGGCGAAGGCGGCGGCGGCCCACGACTTCATCATGAGCTTCCCCGCAGGCTACGCCACGCCGGTGGGCGAGCGCGGGACGACGCTGAGCGGCGGGCAGAAGCAGCGCATCGCCATTGCGCGGGCGCTGTTGCTCAACCCGCGCATCCTCATCCTGGACGACTCGACCAGCAGCGTCGACGTGGCGACCGAGGCGTTGATTCAAGAGGCGCTGGACCGGCTCATGCTGGGGCGCACGAGCGTAGTCATCGCCCAACGCATCAGCACCGTGCTGCACGCCGACCAGATTCTGGTCCTCGACGGGGGACGCGTGGCTGCAAGAGGCCGCCATCGCGAGTTGCTGGAAAGCAGTCCGATCTACGCCGAGATCTACCGCAGCCAGCTTGTGGAAGACGCAGCCGAACACCTGGGCGACACGACGTATGAAGCGGCGCATGCCGTGATCGCGGAGAACTGAGCCATGCAGGCAATAATTGTGACCGGCGAGGCGGGTGAGCGATGATCGGCGGCCCGCGACATCTCCTAGAACAAGAGGCGCTCAAGCCCAAGAGCTTGGGCGCTACGCTGGGCCGCCTGGGCCGGTATTTCGGGCGCTACTGGATTGTGCTGCTCCTCGTGCTGGCGCTGATGATCGCCAACGTGTGGGTGCAGGTGATCTCGCCGGAACTGCTCGGGCAGGCCGTAGACTGCTACCTGACGCCGGCGGCGATAGAGACCGTCACGGAAGCGGACGAGGCAACTTCCGTCACGGCGGGCGGCGCGGCGGCTGCAAACTGCTGGTATGCCGACGTTCCGCCCGACGCAAGCCGCGCCGAACTTGTGCGCGGTCTGGGCGACATCACGCTGACGCTGGCGCTGCTCTTCGCTGCCGGCGCGGTTCTCGGCGGGCTGATGTTCTACCTGATGGCCTGGTCCGGCCAACACATACTGCGCCAGCTGCAGGTGGAAGTGTTCGACCAACTGCAGCGGTTATCGCTCGGCTTCCACACGCGGCACGACAGCGGCGACCTGATGAGCCGCATCACTAACGACACCAGCACGATCCAGCAGGCGATTGGCTTTGCGTTGGTGCAGGTGTTCAGCGGGGGGCTGCTGTTGGTGTGGCTGGCCTACCGCATGCTGACGCTTAACCCGGCGTTCGGCCTGTTGAGCCTGGCGATCCTGCCGGTAATGGCGCTGGCGACCATGTGGTTCAGCAACCGGGCGCGGGTCGCATTCCGCAAGACGCGCAAAGAGATGGGCAATGTCAACACCGAGTTGGAGGAGAGCATTTCCGGCGTGCGCGAGGCGCAGGCCTTCAGCCGCGAGGAAGCCAATATCGAGAGCTTCCGCCAAAGCAATGCGGCCAACCGTGACGCCAACATCCGCGCCGTAGCCTATACCGCCGCGCTGTCGCCAACGTTGGAAGGGCTGGGCTACGTGGCGATGGCGATTGTGATCGGCGTAGGGGGCCTCTTTGCGCTGCGCGGCGTGAACCTGGGCGGCGCTGCGGTCTCGCTGGGCTTGATCATCACCTATTTCGGCTTTGTGCAGCGCTTCACCCAACCCATCCAGCAGATCAGCGTGCTGTGGACGAACTTGCAGAGCGCCATCGCCGGAGCGGAGCGCATTTTCGAACTGCTGGACGAAGAGCCCGACATCGTGGAGGCGCCCGACGCCAAGCCTCTGGCGGAGATCCGCGGCCATGTCGTGTACGATGAAGTCTGGGCCGAATACAATCCCGGCGAACCGGTGCTGCGCGGCGTAAGCCTGGAGGCGAAACCGGGCGAGACCATCGCCATCGTCGGGCCGACCGGCGCGGGCAAGACCACGCTGGTCAACCTGCTGCCGCGCTTCTGGGAGGCGACGAAAGGTCGTGTGGCCATCGACGGCGCGGACGTCAAGCAGGTCACGCTCGACTCGCTGCGCAGCCAGATCGGCATCGTGTTGCAAGACTCCTTCCTGTTCAGCGACACGGTAATGGACAATATCCGTTTTGGCCGGCCCAACGCCGCCGACGAGGAGGTGATGGCGGCGGCCAAACTGGCGCGCGCCCATGACTTCATCCAGCGGCTGCCCGAAGGCTACCAGACGGTGCTGGGCGAGCGGGGCGGCGGGCTGAGCCAGGGCCAGCGCCAACTGTTGTCGATTGCACGCGCCGCGCTGACGGACCCGCGCATCCTCATCCTCGACGAGGCCACCAGCAGCGTAGATACGCGCACCGAGCGCCAGATTCAGGCGGCGCTGCAAGAATTGTTGGCGGGCAGAACCAGCTTTGTGATCGCCCACCGCCTGAGCACGATTCGCAGTGCGGACCAGGTGTTGGTGCTGGCGGACGGCGAGATCGTGGAGCGGGGCCGGCACGAGGAATTGCTGGCGAGGAGAGGCGCGTATTACGATCTGTACATGAGCCAGTTCAGCCGCCAAGAGCGGGCGGAATTCGGCGGCGACGGCGCGCCGGCAGCGCAAGCGGTCGAGCTAGCGGGCGACGACTGAGCAGGTTCAGCCGGTCTGCTTCGTTTGGGGCGCGGCCTGGTGATCCGGCAATAGCGTCTCTACATCGCGGATAAGCTGGAACGAATAGCCGGCGAAGCCGGTCAGGACGACCATCAGGCCCATCAAGACGGTGAGCAGGCCCATGCCTGCGCCGGGGCCGGTTCCCGCCAGCCGGCCGAAGACCCCGGCTAGAACGCCGCCGGGCTGCATAGCCGGCTCGAATACGTGGTCGGCGAGCGGGCCGGCGAGAAGCATGGCGATCGGCGCCGTGATTTGAGCGAGCAGGCGGCTGGCCGCAAAGACGCGCCCCTGCACATCGGGCGCAACCTTCGCCTGCCAGATGGCCCGATTCGATCCGTTGATGAAGGGCAGGAAGAAGGCAAGGAAGAAGGCCGCTATCGCCCAGATAACGATTTCTCGCCCGATTCCCAATAGACATTGCCCCAACAGCCCAACGCCGATGAAGCCTAATAGAACGCCGTGGATGCGTCGCTTTGGGCCGCCCCATACTGCCAGCAAGAGGCCGCCTGCCACCCCGCCTACGCCCAGCGCCGATTGGACCGTCGCCAGCGCCAGTTCGTTGTTGCCGCTGCGCGCCAGGATCATGGGGGAGATCAGCGTGACGGCCAGGGTGCCGGTCAGGTTGACGAAGAGAAACGTGGATTGCAGCCAAAACAGGCTCGGACGCCGCCAGATATAGCGAAAGCCATAGATCGACTCAGACCACAACGTGCCGGCGGCCTCAGCCCCCTCGCTGCTCTTGTCGGGTTGGGGAATGAACACCAACACGAGGAGCGACACGGCGACAAGAAAGGTGAGGATGTCGATCGCCAGGATGCCGGCAATGCCGATGGCGGCGAGCAGAATGCCGGCAAAGATCGGCGCGGCAATGCTGGAAGCGTACTCCGCCAGCGACATCATGCCGTTGGCACGCGTGTATTGTGAGGGATGCAACATGCCGGAGATGGCGGCGGAGAGCGCCGGGAACTGAAACGCTTCGAACGCGCCGGCGATCGCTCCGGTAACGTAGAGGTGCCAGATCTCGAGGCGGCCTGTCATAAAGAGAACCAAGACGAGCACGGTGGACAGACCGGCGCCTAGATCGCTGATAGCCATGACGGCTTTGCGATTCCAGCGGTCGACGAGCGCCCCGGCGATCGGACTCATGGCGACGACCGGGGTATAAGAAAAAAAGCCGACCAGAGCCAGAGCGGTGGCTTCGCCGGTGATCTGCCAAACCCAGATGGTGATGGCGAAGCGCGTCATGCCCGTGCCGAGCAACGAGATGAGCTGCCCGACCCATACGACGGAGAGGCCGCGCATGCCGGCAAGCTGAAATCTGCTGCGTTCTCCCGCTGGCTGCATCGCCGCCTCACCCCTGTGCGTGGCGTGAATGATTGGAACGAGCGGGATCATACACCCGTACCGGCGATTTTCGCGAATATCGAAGCTGGGCCATAATCAGGCTATGTTCCATGTTCATCGAATCCCGGGCGCGCGTATCATTTGTTCGAGTCTCGCGCCCATCACCGTACCGAAAGGATGAAAAATGCCCAAGCTGACTGTAGAGGGATTTGGCACGTTCGATGTGCCGGAAGGCAAACGGCTGGTCCTGGCGCTGGAGGATGAGGCGGGCGTGGATCAATTGCACGCCTGCGGCGGCAACTGTCGCTGCACCACCTGTCGCGTCGAGTTCGTAGAGGGCGAGCCTGAGGAGATGACGGTCGCCGAAAAGGAGAAGCTGGCGGAGCGCGAGTTGAGCGGCGTGCGTCTTTCGTGCCAGATTTTGGTGGACCGTGATATGACCGTGCGCGCCATCAGCCGTCTGGAAGGCAGCGGCCGGCCCGACGCCGGCCCGCGGCCGGAACCGGACATCCACCCGGAACCGGAGTGGACGGAGAAATAGACGCTGCCAACGCTGTCGCATGCCGTGCGACGGCGTTGGATAAATGAGCGGATCACAAACCGGCGGGGCCGCAATCGGCTCCGCCGGCGTATTGGACGGGGGAGTTAGGCGGGCGCGCCGCTCGCCTGGGAGGACGCTGGGGTGAGCGCGTCCGGCTCTTGGCCGAACTGCGTCTCGTATAGCTCGGCGTAGAGGCCGTCGCGTGCCAACAACTCGGCGTGAGCGCCCGCCTCCACCAGCTTGCCCTGATCGAAGACGAGAATCTTGTCCGCAGCCAGGATCGTGGAGAGACGGTGCGCGATGACCACGCTGGTGCGGCCTGCGCGCAGCGGCTCCAGCGCGGCCTGGATGAGGGCTTCGTTTTGCGAATCGAGATGCGCCGTCGCCTCGTCGAGGACGAGAATGCGCGGGTCCTTGAGGATGACGCGGGCGATGGCGAGGCGCTGCTTTTCGCCGCCGCTGAGCCGGTAGCCGCGCTCGCCCACCACCGTGTCGTAGCCTTCGGGCAGGGCGGCGATCATGTCGTGGATGTTGGCGGCGCGACAGGCGGCTTCCAGTTCGGCTTGGCTCGCATCCGGCCGCGCATAGAGCAGGTTGGCGCGAATGGTGTCGTGGAAGAGGTAGGATTCTTGCGTCACCATGCCGATCTGGTCGGCGAGCGATTCCAGCGCGGCGTCGCGCAGGTCGATGCCGTCCAGCGTGATGCGGCCGCGCGTGGGGTCGTAGAGGCGGGGCAGCAGGTAGGTGACCGTGGTTTTGCCCGCGCCGCTGGGGCCGACCAGCGCCGCCAGCTCGCCGGGCATGATCTCGAACGAGACGTCTTCCAGCGCCCAGCGCCGCGTGGGGATGATCGCCGGCGACGGCTCGGCGCCGTCCTCGCCCTCGCTCCTGTCCGGGTCGAAGCCGTCTCCGCCAACGCCGCCGTCTGCCGCCGGATCAGGGCCGATATCCCGGTATTGGAACCAGACGTTCTCGAAGCGGATGTGTCCGGCCACGCGGTCGAAGCGCACGGCGTCCGGCTTGTCGTCGATTTCGACGGGCAAGTCCAAGTACTCGAAGACGCGCTCGAAGCTGACCATCGACTGTGCGAATTCGACCTGCACATTGGTAAGCGAGGAGATCGGACCGTAGAGCCGGCCTAGATAGGCGGCGAAGGCGACGATGGTGCCGATGCTGATGGCGTCGCTCAGCACCAGATGGCCGCCCGCCCAGTAGATCAGGGCGGAGCCGATTGCGCCGGCCATGCCCAAGCTCATGAAGAAGAGTTGGCCGACCTGAGCGCGGCGCACGCCGATATCGCGCACCGCGGCGTTGCTCTTGCTGAAGCGCTGCAACTCGCGGCGTTGGCTGCCGAACGTCTTGACCAGGAGCGCGCCGTTCACCGCCAGCGTCTCGTTGACGATGTTGCTCATCTCGGCGTTGTGCTCCATTGCCGAGCGACGGATGCGGCGCAGGGTGCGCGCCACGCGCCGCGCCGGCAGCAGGAAGAGCGGCAATACGATGACGGACAGCAGCGCCAGTCGCCATTCGATGGTGATCATCACGGCCAGCGTTGATATCAGCGTGACTGCGTTGGTGACGATGCTGGGCACCGTGCCGGTGATGGCGTTTTGCGCGCCGACCACGTCGCTGTTGAAGCGGGAGACGATTTCGCCCGACTTGGTGTCGGTGAAGAAGCGCAGCGACATGCGCTGCAGGTGGTTGTACATCTCTTGGCGCAGGTCGAAGATGATGCCTTCGCCGGCGCGGGCGCTGAAGTAGCGCTGCACCACATGGAGCGCGCCGGTGAGCAGGGGGATGCCCAGCATGGCCGCGGCGAGCAGGTTGAGGCGGCGCGCATCGCGGCCAGGAAGCACGTTGTCGATCAGGTCGCGGTAGAGCAGCGGCGGGATGAGTTCGATGAGCGAGACGGTGATGATGGTGATGAGCACCATCGAGACGGCGCGCCAATAGGGCCGCCCATAGGCGAAGACGCGGCGCAGCAGGGCGCGGTCCAACGGCGCTCCCGGCTTTTTGTCTTCAGCGGTGAGCAAGGCTCGCCATCCGCCTGAATGCATGGATCTCCCCCTGTCCGCCATACGCGGCTGTCCGTTCGCATGCAGCCATTGCCAAGCGGATAGTACATCAACTCGGCGAGATGCGCACCTTCTGGGCATGAGCGGCGGCGAAACACGCAAGCGCATTCGTTGCGGATCAAGCGCGTCCGGCATATAATTAAACGGAGTTCTCCAAGTAACTGTTTGCAGCCCACGCGTCCATTCGTGATTGTGTCAAAGAGAGCCGCTTTTGCCTTGCCAAGCCCCGCTCAACAAAAGAAAAGAGACTCGCAATGCGCATTAAGCAGTCGTTTTGCTATCCGATGTACCTGCCGGAGGGCGGAAGCCTGGAGGAGTTGGTCAAAACAGCGGCGGAGATCGGGTATGCCGCAATTGAGTTGTGGGCGCGCCCGTCGGAGTTCGAGGAGTTGATGGCGCTGGCGAAACGCTACGGGTTAGCGGTGGCGAGCATGATCGGCCACCAGTCGATTGTCGACGGGTTGAACAAGCGCGGCAATCATGATCGCATCGAGGCGGAACTGCGCGAGTCTATTGACCTGGCCGTTCAATACGGCATCCCCGGCTTGATCTGTTTCAGCGGCAACCGCCAGCCGCACCAGACCGAGATCGAGGCTATCGAAGCCGTGGCGGACGGCTTGCGCCGCATTGCGCCGTATGCCGAAGAGAAGGGCGTCAACCTCAATATTGAGTTGCTCAACTCAAAAGTCGATCACCCCGGCTATCAGTGCGACCATACGGCCTGGGGCGTGGCCGTGTGCGAGCGGGTCAACAGCCCGCGCGTCAAACTGCTGTATGACATCTACCATATGCAGATCATGGAAGGGGATGTGATCCGCACGATCCGCGACAACATCAAGTGGATCGGTCATTTCCATACGGCGGGGAACCCGGGCCGGCATGACATGGACGACACGCAGGAACTCAACTATCGCGGCATCTGCCGCGCCATTGCCGCCACGGGCTGCGACCTGTACGTAGGGCACGAATTCCGGCCAAAAGGCGATTTGATCGAGGCGCTGCGCACGGCGTTCGCGCTGTGCGACGTGGAGGCGTAATGCGGCGCTGAATGCGCCGGGCAGACATTATCGCTGCGCCAAGCCAAATTCGGCGCAGTCAATTTACTAAGCGCAGTACTAGCAACAAAGGTGAAGACAATGAAGAAAGCATTGATGGTATGGGGCGGCTGGGACGGCCATGAGCCTAAGCAGTGCGTGGACATCTTCGCGCCGATTCTGCGCGAGAAGGGGTTCGACGTCGAGGTGTCCGATACGCTCGACAGCTACCTGGACAAAGAGAAGATGATGGGGTTGAGCCTGGTCGTCCCGGTGTGGACGATGGGCACGATCGCCAAAGAGCAGGAAGCTGGGCTGCTGGAGGCCGTCAAGAGCGGCGTCGGCATCGCCGGCTGGCACGGCGGCATGGCCGACTCGTTCCGCAACAACACCGAATACCAGTGGATGGTCGGCGGGCAGTGGGTGGCCCACCCCGGCAACGTGATCGACTACGAGGTCAACATCATCAATCACGATGATCCGATTACGGCCGGTCTGAAGGACTTTAAGATGCATTCCGAGCAGTACTACATGCACGTCGACCCCAGCAACGAGGTGTTGGCGACCACGACCTTCAACGGCAAGATCGCGCCGTGGATCGACGGCACGGTGATGCCGGTGGTGTGGAAGCGCATGTACGGCAAGGGACGCGTGTCCTATTGCTCGCTGGGGCATGTGGCGAAGGATTTCGACGTGCCCGAGGCCAAGGAGATCGTGGTGCGCGGCATGATGTGGGCCGCCCGCGACTGAGCGGATCGAGAGGTGCGAAGGACGCGGGGCAAGGCGTCGCTGCAAACGGCGGCCTGCTCCGCGTCCTGTTTTGGCCGCACGAGAACACGCAGCGTATTCGGATGAGAGGGGGCGTCATGTCTGAACTCGCCATTTTGGGCGGCGAACCGATTCGCAGCGAACCGTGGCCGCGCTGGCCTGTGTGGGGCAATGCGGAATGGCTGCGGCTGGAGCAAGTGCTGGTTTCGGGCGAGTGGGGCGGCTTCAACCAATTGGTACACGAGTTCGAGCAGGCCTTCGGCGCGCGGCACGCGGCGCGCCATTGCATTGCCGCGGCCAATGGCACGTTGACGCTGGAGGCTGCGCTGCGCGTGTTGGGCGTCGGCCCCGGCGACGAGGTGATCGTGCCGCCCTATACGTTTATCGCCACGGCCAACGCCGTGCGCCTCGTCGGGGCGACGCCCGTCTTCGTGGATGTGGAGCCGGACACCTATAACCTGGACATGCGCAAGGTGGAGGAGGCGATCAGCCCGGCGTGCAAGGCGGTGATCCCGGTGCACTTTGCCGGGCAGGTAGCCGATATGGACAGTCTGATGGCGTTGGCTGAACGGCACGGGTTGTATGTGGTGGAGGACGCAGCCCATGCGCACGGCGCAACCTGGCGCGGGACGCCGGCGGGCGTGATCGGCCATATCGGCTCGTTCAGCTTGCAACTCAGCAAGAACCTGACGGCAGGCGAGGGCGGCATCCTGCTCACCAACGACGACGCCTTGGCCGAGAAGCTGTGGAGCTACGTCAACCAGGGGCGGCTGCCCGGCGGCGAGTGGTACCAGCATGGGATGTTGGGCAGCAACTTGCGCATCACCGGTTGGCAGGCGGGCGTCCTTCTCGCCCAGTTGGGGCGGCTCGACGATCAGTTGCAGCGGCGCATGGAGAATGCGCGGCGTCTCTACGCTTTCCTTGAAGAGATCGACGGGCTGGACGCCATGCGCTGGGACCCGCGCTGTGAGGCGCACGCACACCACCTGTTTATGATGCGCTACCGCGCCGAGGCCTTCGGCGGGCTGCCGCGCGAGCGGTTCGTGGAGGCGCTGTGCGCCGAGGGCGTGCCCTGTTCGACCGGCTACGCGATTCCGCTGTATAAGCAGCCCCCGCTGGACGCGCGCTATGCACGCATCATGCCTTGCCCGGCGGCGGAGCAAGCGTGCCAAGAGGCGATCTGGCTTACCCAGAACCTGCTCCTAGCCGAGCCGGCGCAGATGGACGACATCGCCCGCGCCGTGGTCAAGGTGCGCGAGCATGCGCACGCGCTGCTGGCGTGAGGTGAGCGCGGGAGCCGGCGCTGGGATTCGCCGCGAATTGCACGAATTCTACGAATAGATCGAACGGTGTCGTGAACACGAGCGGCAGGGATGCCCTTCTACGGTAGCGGCGGCATCCTTGCCGCCGGGCGCGTCCTGTCTAGATGAAGCGCGGGCGCACGATCTCCGCGGGGCGGGCGGCGTCAGGGGGCAGGCCGTAGCCCGCCAACACGAGGTCGCGGATCGCCAGCAGTTCGTCGCGGCCTTGCGGCAAGAGCGTGCCCAGCAGCAGTTGCGGCATGTGGTTGGCGAGCCACTGTTCGACGAACGCGGCCGGGACCTGCAAGCGCTTACACGGCCATAGGATCAGATCCGCGGTGAGTTGGGTGAGGTTGAAGCTGGCGAAGACCGAGACCGGCTGCTCGTCATAGGTGCGCCGGTTGAGCGCGGCGAGCGTGGCCCCGTGCAGGAGCGCTTCCACCGTCATCACCGCTTCGCAGGCGTGGCGATAATAGGCGTCCTCGCTGCAGCCCGCCAGTTGCGGCGCGGAGAGAAAAACATCCTCGGCCGTCTGACGGCTGAACAGCTTGTAGCCGGCGTGAAAGTCGGGTACGCCGTCCACGGTGTGGATGAAGGAGAGGTTGAGCGGCGCGCCGCTGACGGCCGCGTGGTATTGCAGCGCGTCGAGCAGGATGCGGTCGGCCAACTCCTCTTGTTCGCCGCGCAGCAGGCCCAGCCCGCGGTGGCGCGAGAGCCGTTCGCCCAGGACGACGACGCGTTCGTTGCCGGTGTGCTCGCTTACGTGTTGCGCCGTGCGCACGAAGTTGAGCAACTCGTTGGCGAAATGATCCCCGTCCTGATCGACGGCGACGAAATAGCGCAGGTCGCGCTTTTGCAGCAAGCGCTGCATCCCGTTCTGCACGGCGGCGAACTTGCCGCGGTTGCGTTCGGAGAAGACCGTGTCCGTGTTGAATTCGGCTGCGACCTGGCGGGCGATCTCCACGCCGACGCCCGGCCCGTCTGCGCTGAGGCAGATGGCGGACGGGTCCGCCGCTTCACGCGTGAACATGGTCACGGTCTCGCGCAGCAGTTGGGCGCTCCACTCGCGGTCGGCGTCTTGGCGGAAGTAGACGGTGATGACGATGCCGGTCTCGTGTTCGAGGACGCGGATCGCTTCGCTGATCGAGACGCTTGCGGGCATGCGCGCTTCTCCCATTGTTGGCGGGGAGCGGCCGCGGGCTGCCCGGATGCGATGCCGCGCTCAACCGTCCCCGATGGGATTTTGGCGGAATCCGGCGCATCCTGCAAAATGAAGGGATGATAAATTACGCAGACAGGGCCGTCCTGTTCGACATGGACGGGCTAATGTTGGACACGGAGCGCATCTACGTCCAGACGTGGCAAGATGCGGCGCGCGACCTCGGCTACGACCTGGGCGACGAGCTTTTCGTCTCGTTTGTGGGCCTGAGCGTGGTCGAGTCGGAGCGCAGGCTGGCGCGCACGGCGGGCGACGGCTTCTCGATTCCGGCCTTCCGGGCGCGCTGGGAAGATCTGTGGCGACGGCGCTTGGATCGGGACGGCATTGCCGTCAAGCCGGGGCTGCCGCCGCTGCTGAACTGGCTGGACGCGGCCGGCGCGCTGCGCGCCGTGGTGACTTCCACCGAGGCGCGTGAGGCCGCCGATACGTTGCAGCGCGCCGGTTTGGCGGCGCGCTTTCAGACCGTCGTCAGCGGCGATCAGGTGGTGAACGGCAAGCCGGCTCCGGACATTTTCCTGCTGGGCGCGCAGCGTTTGGGCGTGAAGGCGGACCGCTGCATCGCCCTGGAAGACTCCGAAGCGGGCGTGCGCGCCGCTCGCGCCGCAGGCATGCGTGTGATCATGGTTCCCGATCTCAAGCCGCCTTCGCCCGAGGTGCGCGGTCTGGCAACGGCAATCGTGCCGACGCTGCACGAGGCGTTGCCGCTGGTGCAGGCGTGGCTTGGGGACGGCAACGGCGCTATCTAGCACGGGCCGGGGGCGTCCCTAACAGCGCAGAAAGCAAGCCCCATGAACATTCGCCAATATAATCGCAAAGCGTGGGATACGGCCGTGACGCGGGGCAGCGAGTGGACCGTGCCGGTGGACGCGGAGGTCATTGCCGCCGCGCGCCGCGGCGAGTGGCGCATCATCCTCACGCCCACGCGCCCTGTGCCGCGCGATTGGTTCCCAGCCGACTTGGCCGGCGTGGATGTGCTGTGCCTGGCTTCCGGCGGCGGGCAGCAGGGGCCGATCCTGGCCGCGGCCGGAGCGACGGTGACCGTGTTCGACAATTCCCCGGCGCAGTTGGCGCAGGATCGGCTGGTGGCGGAGCGCGAGGGGCTGAGCCTGCGCACTGTGGAGGGCGATATGGCCGACCTGTCGGCCTTCGACGACGACGCCTTCGACCTGATCGTCCACCCTTGTTCCAATCTGTTTGTGCCCGACGTGCGCCCCGTGTGGCGCGAGGCGAGCCGCGTCCTGCGCCCCGGCGGCGCCATCCTCGCCGGTTTTATGAACCCCGCCTTCTACATCTTTGACCAGGGGATGGCGGACGAAGGCGAGTTGAAGGTGCGGCACAAGCTGCCCTATTCGGACCTGCACAGCCTGACGCCCCAAGAGCGGCAGGGCTACATCGAAGACATGCAGCCGCTGGAGTTCGGGCACACGCTGGAAGACCAGATCGGCGGGCAGATCGACGCCGGCCTGGCTATCTGCGGCTTCTATGAGGATGTTTGGGAAGGCATGGCGCTGGCGGAGTACATGCCCATCTTCATCGCCACGCGCGGCGTTAAGCTGCCGATCTGAATCTGTTTGGCCTGTACGCCGGTCGCCCGCAGCGGCTCCGGCGATCCCCATTTATCCAGTGCAACTTATCCAGTGCAAC
>CAZYSJ010000031.1:0-25861 GCA_964649875.1 uncultured Caldilineaceae bacterium | reverse complement strand
TTATCCAGTGCAACTTATCCAGTGCAACGGAGAGCATGACCATGACAACTTGGCAACAATATCTGGACGAGAACCAGCCGCGGTTTCGCGAGGAACTGCTGGACTTCTTGCGCATTCCGAGCATCTCCAGCCTGCCCGAACATGCCGCCGACGTGGCGAAGGCCGGCGAGTGGGTGGCGGCGCGGCTGCGCAAGGCCGGCGTCGAGAACGTGCGCGTGATGCAGACGGGCGGTCATCCCGTCGTCTACGGCGATTGGCTGCACGCCCCCGGCAAGCCGACCGTGATGATCTACGGGCACTTCGACACGCAGCCCGTCGACCCGCTGGAACTGTGGACCGACCCGCCCTTCGAGCCGGCGGTGCGCAACGGGCGAGTCTACGCACGCGGCGCGGCGGACGACAAGGGTAACATGTTTATCCCCATCTTGGCGACCGAAGCGCTGATGCAGACCGAAGGCAAACTGCCGGTCAACGTCAAGTATTTCTTTGAGGGCCAGGAGGAGATCGGCAGCCCGACGCTTCCCCCGTTTGTGGCGGAGCACAAAGACTTGTTCGCCTGTGATATGGTGATCAGCGCAGACGGCGGGCAGTGGGCCGAGGACCAGCCGGGGCTGTCGGTGGCCTTCAAGGGACTGTGTGCGCTCCAGATCAACGTCGAAGGGCCGGACCACGATCTGCATTCGGGTATGTACGGCGGCTCCGTGCCCAACCCCATCCACGCGCTGGTGCGCATCATCGACTCGATGCGCAGCCCGGAGGGCAAGATCATGGTGGATGGATTCTACGACGACGTGCGCCCGCTGACTGCGGAAGAGCAGGCCCAGATCGAGCGCATTCCGTTTGACGAAGAGGAGTACAAGGCGCGCGCCGGCGTAGACGGGCTGTTCGGGGAGCCGGGCTTCACCACGTTGCAGCGAGCGTGGGCGCGGCCAACGCTGGAAGTTAACGGCATTTGGGGCGGTTTCCAGGGCGCGGGCGTCAAGACCGTGCTGCCCAGCAAGGCGCACGCCAAGATCACCTGTCGCCTGGTCGCGGACCAGAAGCCGGCGCACATCCTTGACCTGTTGGAGGCGCACATCGCCAAGGCCACTCCGCCCGGCGTGCGCGTGACGGTGGATCGCAGCGGCAGCACGGCGCAGCCTTATATGATGCCGCTGGATCACCCCGGCAACGAGGCGGCGCGCGCCGTCCACCTGAAGCTGTACGGCAAGGAGCCGTACTACGTGCGCAGCGGCGGCAGCATCCCCGTATGCAGCATGTTTCTGGAATCGCTCGACGCCTATACCGTCAACTTCGCCTTTGGGCTGAACGACGAGAACGTGCATTCGCCCAACGAGTTCTTCCGCTTGCAGAGCTTCGAGAAGGGGCAGACCGCGTACTGCATGTTGCTGCACCAGTTGGAGGAAGCCGCCTAGAAGGTCGACATGGGCAAATCTGCCGCAGTAAGCCAAGAGGTGACGGGCGTCTTCCGCCAGGGCCGGCGCGGAGGGGGCGTGCTGTTGGACCCGGCTGCGTCTTTTCGGCCCGGCCGGGATGACGTGCAGGTTTCGGAGAAGCTTGCGCAAGAGGCCGGCCTGGTCACAGGGGCGCGCGTGGCGGGCGAAGCGCGAGCAGGCAAGGACGGGTTAACGCTGAGTAAGATCACGTCGATCTGCGACTGGACGCTCGACCGCTTCAAGGCCCGCACGCGTTTCGAGCAGCTTACTGCGGTGGACCCGACCGAGCGCTTCCGGCTGGAGGCGGCAGGCGATGTGAGCATGCGCGTGGTCGACCTGATCGCGCCGATCGGCAAGGGCACGCGCGGCGTGATCGCCGCGCCGCCCAAGTCGGGCAAGACGCAGCTCCTGGCGCAGATCGCGGCGGGCATCCACGCAGACCAGCCCGAGACGCGCATTATCCTGTTGCTGATCGACGAGCGGCCGGAGGAGGTGACGCACTTCCGCCGCACAACGCCGGCGGAGGTGCTGGCAAGCTCGAACGATCAAAGCCTGGACGAGCACATGGCGCTGGCGGAGATCACGCTGGCGAATGTGCGCTGCGAATTGGAGTGCGGGCACGATATTGTCGTGCTGGTCGACAGTCTGACGCGCATGGCGCGGGCGTCGAATCTGTATGGCCGGGGGCTGGGCCGCACGCTCACCGGCGGAATGGACGCGGCCGCCCTGGAGATGCCGCGGCGCTTCTTCGGGCTGGCGCGCAAAATCGAGAACGGCGGCTCGGTCACCGTGATCGGCACGGCGCTGATCGAGACCGGTTCGGCCATGGACCAGGTGATCTACGAGGAGTTCAAGAGCACGGGCAACAGCGAGATCGTGCTCGATCGTTCGCTGGCTGAGGCGCGCATTTTCCCTGCCATCGACGTGCTGTCCAGCAGTACGCGGCGCGATGAGCGGCTCTACAGCGAGGACGAGATGCAGCGCCTGGTCAAGCTGCGGCGCTGGCTGGCGGGCGGCACGCCCAAGGCGGCGATGAATGGGATGCTCAAGCTGATGGCCCAAACGCCGACCAACCGCGACCTCTTGCAGCGCATACGCGTGTGAGGTGCGTGTGCGCTGCGCCCGACGAACCGGCCTGTTCGCTTTGACCGGCGCAATCAGCGTGTGCTACAATCCCCTCGGACCGTTTGAGCGCAGCCGCCATCGGCGCGCGCAGAGATAGTTGATGGAACAAACGGCTCCGGGGATAGTGCATGCACCATAATCAGGATCTGTCGCAGCCTGTGCAGGCTGCTGCACAAGGCGCGCTGGATCTGGCGATTGTGATTCTCAACTACAATACAGCCGGATTGCTGCGCGACTGTCTGCAGTCGGTGTTGGCAAGCCGCACGAGTTTACGGGTCGGCGTCTGTGTGGTGGACAACGCCAGCACGGACGGCAGCGCCGAGCTTGTTCGCGCCGAGTTTCCGGATGTCCATCTGATCGTGAACCGCCGGAACGTTGGTTATAGCGCGGGCAACAACATTGGGCTGCGCTGGTTCGGCTTCGGCGAGCGCAACGCAGCCGGGGATGCGGCGCGCCCGCGCTATGCGCTGTTGCTGAACCCGGATACGGTTGTGCCGCCGGATGCGCTGGAGCGCATGGCGGCGTTTCTCGACGCACACCCCGCGGCGGGCGTCGCCGGGCCGCGCGTGCGCCGGCCGGACGGCAGCCTGGATCGGGCGTGTAGGCGCAGCTTCCCGACGCCGCAGATCAGCTTCTACCGCATGACGGGCCTGAGCCGCGTCTTTCCCAAGAGCAAGCGGTTCAACGCCTACAACCTGGAGTATCTGCCGGAGGATGCGGTCCATCCGGTGGATTCGGTCGTCGGCGCGTTCATGCTCGTGCGCGGCGAGGCCATCGAGCAAGCCGGTCTGCTTGACGAAGAGTTCTTCATGTACGGCGAAGACCTGGACTGGGCTAAGCGCATTAAGGATGCCGGTTGGGAAGTCTGGTACAACGGGCAGGCGTCGATCACGCATGTGAAGGCCGCGGCTAGCCGTCAGAGCGTCAAGTCGCGCATTGACTTTTATGAAGCGATGTGGATCTTCTATCGCAAGCACTACCGCAGCCGCACGGGGTGGCTGTTGGACAAGCTGATCTTGCTAGGCGTGGTGGGCAAGGGCAGTGTGGATGTGGGCCGGCATTTGTGGCGTTTTTGTCGCGCTTCAGACGGGCCGGAGGACAAGCCGGCCTCGGCAGCGGCGACGGCGCCGCAGCGCAGTTTGCCGCCGGCGACATCGGCGTAGCGCCGGATGAGCGCCGGCGATCGCCGGTATAGGCGAAGAGCGTAAGCCATTACCAGTATGCAACAGAGTCTTACGGAGACCACGACCTACGCGGAAGGACACGCCAGGCGAAAGCATCGCCCGGGGTTCATGAAGCGCGCCCAGTTCCTGTTTGTATCGGCGCTGATCGTCCTGGACATCGGCTGCACTTGGCTGGCCTTCTTTCTCTCCCACCAGATTCTAGACAGCGATCCCGACGTGGCCATCGGCGCCTTCAGCGAGTTCTGGCCGCTGCCCGCCGTCTATTCCGTGGTGCTGGTCGGGCTGTTCTTTGTGCAGCGCATGTACCAGCGCCGCCGTTCCGCCAGCCACCTGGACGAGGCGTATCGCATCGTTCTGTACAATGTATTCGCGACGCTGCTGACCGTAGCGATATTGACGCTGTTGCTGCGCGACTTCGAGTATCGCCGGCCGTTCATATTGTACGCAGCCGTCATCAACATGGCGCTGCTCACCGTGGTGCGCACAATTCATGCGCAGGTGCAGTGGCGCGCCCAGGCGCGCGGCATTGGCGATGACCGCGTGCTCGTGATCGGCACGGGCGAAGTCGGGCAGATGCTTTTCAATAAGGTGATGCAGAACCGCCAACTCGGCTACGAGGTGGTCGGCCTGGTCGATGCCAGGGAGGGCAGGCCGGCTCAGGCTGCGGGCATGCCTGTTCTGGGCAATGTGGTGGACCTGCCGTGGATCATCGAGAAGTACCACGTGGACGAGGTGATCATCGGTTTGCCGGAGAGCAGCCACCAGGAGTTGGTGGGCATCGTCAGCCTGTGCGAACGGGAAAAGGTGGGCATTCGCGCCTTCCCGGACGTGTTCCAGATCATGGCGAGCGAGGTCAGCATTGGCGACTTGGGCGGCTTGCCGCTGCTCACGATCCGCGATGTGGCGCTGCGCGGCTGGCGGCTCACCCTCAAGCGCGGTATGGATGTGGTGGTCAGCGCCATCACGCTTGTGTTGATGAGCCCGTTTCTGCTGCTTACGGCGCTGCTCGTCAAGCTCGACAGCCCCGGCCCGGTCTTCTATATTCAGGAGCGCATGGGGCTGGACGCGCGACCGTTCAAGATGATCAAGTTCCGTTCGATGCGCGAAGACGCTGAAAGCGACGGCCCCGGCTGGACGACGCAGGACGACCCGCGGCGCACGAAGCTGGGCGCCATCATGCGCCGATTCAGCATCGACGAACTGCCCCAGTTCATCAATGTGCTGATCGGCGACATGAGCCTGGTCGGCCCGCGGCCGGAACGTCCCGTCTACGTAGAGCAGTTCCGGCAGAGCATCCCGCGCTACATGGACCGCCACCGCGAAAAGGCCGGCATCACCGGCTGGGCGCAGGTCAACGGTCTGCGCGGCGATACGTCGGTGTTGGAGCGGACCAAATACGACCTGTGGTACATCGAGAATTGGTCGCTGGCGCTCGACATCAAGATCTTGATTCGGACGGCGCTGCAGTGGCTTGTCGGGATGAATCGCAACGCCTACTAGCCGGAACAGCCCATCTGCTTTGACACCCTTTGACGGCAAATGCTATGATTGGCTTGAAGGTACGGTAGCACTCTGGTTGCCAGAGTGCTACTCTAGTTGTCTGAGGACTTGAGTTGTCCGAGAACTTGGTGCGAGAGTCCGCCTGCCGGCATGTACTGATCGTGCGGGCAGGGAGATGAGGCGAATTACGGAAACCGCTATGTCTGCAGAAAACCTGACCGAACGCCAGCAGCGGGTGCTGCGCATCGTCGTGCAGGAATATGTGCAGAGCGCGCAGCCTGTGGGCAGCAACGCGATCGCGGCGAACTACCGGTTGGGCGTGAGTTCGGCCACGATCCGCAATGATCTCGCGCTGTTGGAGCGAGAGGGGCTGTTGACGCACCCCCATACCAGCGCGGGGCGCGTGCCCACGGAGTTGGGCTATCGTTATTATGTGCAGTTTCTGATGGCCGACGAGGAGTTGCCTTCGGAAGAGCGGCGCGAGATTCGGGTGCAGTTTGGCCTGGTGCGGCAGGAGATGGACCAGTGGCTGCGGCTGAGCACGTCCGTATTGGCGCGCACGACGCAGGCTGCGGCGCTGGCTACGGCGCCGCGCACGCACACCAGCCGCTATAAGCACCTGGAACTGGTGGCGATCCACGGCTGCAAGGTGTTGCTTGTTCTGGTCTTGCAGGAAGGCGCGGTCAAGCAGCGCTTGCTGGACGTGGACCAGCCGATGGAACAGCACGATCTGAGCCGCATTAGCAACGAGCTCAACGAGCATCTCGTCGGGAAGAGCGGCGCGGAGATCGCCCAGAGCTATGCGCTGCTTTCGCCCTTTGCCAAGCAGGTTGCATTTCTGGTAGCCGACGTGATGGAACGCGTCGACAGACGCTCCGCCAGCCAGATGTACCGTGACGGGCTAGCGCAGATCCTGGAGGCGCCGGAGTTCGCCGAGGGCGACAATGTGCGGCGCATCGTACAGGTCTTCGAGGAGCAGTCGGTGCTGGAGCAGGTGGTGAACGAGTACGCCGACAGCGGCGATATCCACGTCGTCATTTCCGGCAACGGGCGCATTGCAGAACTGCGCGACATGAGCTTGGTGCTGGCGCGCTACGGCGTGATCGACCGCGCTACCGGGCTGTTGGGCGTGGTCGGCCCGCTGCGCATGTCGTATGGGCGCACCATGGGCGCGGTGCGTTTTGTGGCCGCGCTGATGAGTGAAATGGTTGAGGATATCTACGGGCCGCAGCCGTAAGCGGTCTATTAGGAATTTGGATAAGGGACAAGGAAGCAGCGATGAGCAAGGATGCTGTGTCTGAGCAGCCGGAAGCGCAGGTTACCGGCGTAGAAGCCGCTCCGGACGAACAGCCCGAAGCCGGCGAAGCAACCGGTGACGCGGAGGCGTCTCCCGCCGCGGAGGAGGCGGAAGCGGCGGAGATCTCTGCCGAAGAACAGATCGCCGCTCTGCAAGAGGAGCTTGCCCTGGCGCAAGCCCAGGCGCAGGAGTATTTGGATCGGTTGCAGCGAACGACGGCCGAGTTCCAGAACAGCCGCCGTCGCCAAGAGCGTCAACTGGCGGAGGCGATCGAGCGCGCCAATGGCGAGCTGGTGCGCCGGTTGTTGCCAATCTTGGATGATTTCGATCTGGCATTCGAGCACGCGCCGTCCGGAGGCGCGGCGGAAGGCGAGGATGCCGCCGACGGGGACAATCAATTGGCGTGGGTCGAAGGCTTCCGCCAGATACAGCGAAAGCTTCTGGATTTGCTGGGCGAGCATGGCGTGACGCTGATCGACGCCGACGGCGAGTTTGACCCGACGCGCCACGAGGCGGTCACCAGCGAGCCGAGCGACGAGGTGGAGAGCGGCCACATCATCGCGGTGTTGCGCACCGGCTACGAGTACAAGGGCCAGGTGTTGCGCCCGACATTGGTACGGGTGGCGATGTAGGAGGGGCGCGGCCGTCGCGCTGGCGGCTGTGGCGAACAATGGCGCTGGTCGATGCCCCACGCGGGCGGTTGATCCAAACTGAAGAGAACGGCGTTCGGCCTTTCGACATCGGGCGCGATTTGCGTCCGGTGGCCGAATTGATCGCGGATGCGTTTAACAACGAGCTTGACACGCGGGGCAAGGCGGCGCTGCGCGAGATGCGCGTCATGAGCCATGTCAGCGGCTTGCTCAAGCTGTTGAACCGCGGGACGGGCGAACTGGACGATGTGTTCGGCGGGTTTGTCTGGGTGGACCGGGGCCGCGTGGTGGGCAACGTCACGGTGCAGCGCGCCGATAGGTACGGCTCGCGCTGGCAGATCGCCAACGTGGCGGTAGCGCCGCAGCAGCGCGGGCGCGGCATTGCGCGCATGCTCATGCGCCAAGCGCTGGAGCACGTCGAGATGTCGGGCGGCGAGTGGGCGGTCTTGCAGGTGTATGAGCATAACGCCGTAGCGCTCAAGCTGTATGAGAGCCTCGATTTTGAGCAGATCGGCGCCACGGTCACGATGCGCTTGGACCGGCTGCCGCACGTGGAGCCGCCCGATCCGGTTCCGGGATTCCGGCCTTTTTCGGTCCAACAATGGCAACCGCTCTACGAGCTGGCCGCCAGCCAACTCAACGGCCAGGCCCAGTGGTGGCGACCTGTGCGCCGGGCCGACTTTGACATGCCGCTGGATCAGCAGGCGATGGAGTGGTTCTGGCAGGTCGTGGGGCGACGGCGCGTCTATCGCCGGTGCATCCGGACGTCGCGGCGCTTCGAGGCGGCCCTTGTCCTCTCCGCCCAGCGCTGGAGCGGCGCGCACGAGATGGATTTGTGGGCGCGGCCGGAGCAGTACGGTCGTTACGAGGAGCCGTTGGTGCAATGGGCGCTTGCCGCCTTGCGCGAGCACCCGCGTGCGCCGGTGACGATCAATTTGAGCCGGGAGCACGATGCCGGCCTGCAGGCGCTGGAAGCGTTCGGCTTTCGTCCGCAACAGACGCTCATCACCATGCGGCGGCGCATCGACGCCTAGCCGGTCGAGTGGCGCAAACTTCACCCTTTCCCCGCTCCCGCGCCAAGCACAACCCCATAAAGACGGACGAAGGATTGCCATGCAAGCCAAGTTTCTTCATATTGCCGACTGCCATCTGGGGTATTTCCAGTACCGGTCACGCGATCGCTTCAACGATTTCGCCAAAGCGCTGCATGCCGCCATCAAGCTCGCCATTGACGAGCGGGTGGATTTTGTAGCCTTGGCCGGCGATCTGTTCGAGAAGCGCAGCATCGACGCGCTCACGCTCAACCAGGCCATCGCCGGGCTGGAAATGCTCAAACAGGCGGGCATCCCTTGTCTGGCGGTCGAGGGGAACCACGAGCATCACTACTATCTGGAGACGCTAGGGTGGATGCAGTTCCTGGCGGTCCGCGATCTGCTGATCTTGCTCGACACGCCCTTTGTCGAAGGCGTCCCCCAGATCAAGCCCTATGCCAACCGTCGAGGGAGCTACTTCGAGCCCAAGCCGGGGCTGCGCGTCTATGGCCTGCGCTATCTGGGGGCGAGCGCGCCCAATGCCCTGGCTGTGGTCGCCGACGCATTGGCCGAAACGCCGGCGGACGGCGTCGAGTACACAATCTTTATGACGCACGCCGGGATCGAAGGCGTGTTGCCGGAGCAGATGGGCGGGCTATCCCCGATCCAGCTTGCCGGACTGCGCCCGCATGTCGACTACGTGGCGCTAGGACACATCCACAAGCCGTATGAGGTGGACGGGTGGATCTATAACCCAGGCAGCCTGGAGACCTGCTCCGCCATGGAGGCAAGCTGGCCCGAACGCGGCTGCTATCTAGTCGAGGTCGACACGGCGCGCGCCGGCGACGGGGAACCGAAGCACAAGGCGACCTTGCACCCCGTGCCGCGCCGCGCTTTCCACCGGCTGAACATGAAGACCGACCTCTATTCCGGGCCGGACGAGTTCTATGCAGCCTGCCGTCAGTATTTGGAGCGGCGGGCGCGCGACTTGAGCGCAAAGCGACACGGCGCAGCCGATGCGCCGGTGGTGGAACTGCAACTGACAGGCGTGTTGCCCTTTGACCGCAGCGACCTGGACATGAACGCGGTGGAGGCGATGGTGCGCGAGGCGTTTTCGCCGCTGACGGCCCTGGTGCGCAATCTGACTACAGCCGCCGAATATGCCGTGGAGACGGGCGAGAACGTGAGCCGCCCGGCGCTGGAACGCCGCGTTATGGCAGACCTGTTTGCCCGCGATGTGCGCTATCGCGAGAAGAGCGAACTCTATGCCCGGCTGGCGCTTGGCCTAAAGCAGTTGGCGCTAGACGGCGCATCGCCGGAGTCGATCGTCGAGGATCTGGACCACGAGATGCGCGCCATAGACGAGGCGCCCATCCCCCAAGCGGAAGAGTAGGTTCGCCATGCAGATCAAGGCCGTCGAACTGGAAAACGCCAAGAGTTATGAACAAGCGCGCGTCGAATTTACCGAGGGCGTCAACGCCATCGTCGGCCATAACGGCGCGGGCAAGAGCACGATCCTAGAGGCGATTGGTTTGGTGTTGTTTGATGCGCTGGAGTACACGCGCAGCGAATTCGTGCGCAACGGTTCGCGCACCGCGACGATGACGGTGGAGGTCGAGAGCAGCTTCGACGGGCGGCCCTACCATGTGGTGCGGCGCATCGGCGGCGCTAACCAGCACTATATCTTCGATCCCGAGCTCGATCTGCGCGTGTGCGAGGGCAAGGCGGACGTGTTGGCGTTTCTGCGCCAGCACATGGGGCTGGATAACCGCGCAAACCTGGAGACGCTTTTCAAGGATGCCGTCGGCGTAGCCCAGGGCACGTTTACCGCCGCGTTTTTGCTGAGCGCCGGACGGCGCAAGGACATCTTCGGCCCGCTGTTGCAGGTAGACGACTATCAGAAGGCGGTCGATAAGTTGCTGGATCCGCTGCGGCTGGTGCAGCGGCGCGGGCAGGAACTCGACCTGTCCATTGCTACAATGCAGGCGCGGCTGGAGCGGCTGCCTAGCCTGGAAGCGGAGGTCGCGGCCCACGCCGAGGAGATTGAACATCTCTCCCGCCAGGCTACTGAGGTTCGCAAGCTGCTGGAGGCTGCAGTCGCGCGGGCGGACGCTATGGATGCCGTACGCCAAGAACTGGCGGCGCTGCAAAGCAAACATGCCCAGGCGCAGCAACGACAGGAGGGCCTGCAACGCCAGTCGGCCGCGGCTGCGCAGGCGTTGGCCGACGCCGAAGCGGCCCAGGCGGCGGTGGAGAAGAACCAGGAGGGCAGCCGTCGATATTTGGCCGCACAGGAGGAGCAGAAGCGGCTCGACGCCCGTCTGCGCCAGCGGACGCGCTTGGAGGACGAGCGCGCCAAGGGCGACAAGGCGGTTGCGCTGGCGGAAAGCGAGTTGGCGCGGCTGCAACAGGATTTGAGCGAGATCGAACAGGCGCGCGCCACAGCCGAGGGTCTGCGTTCTGCGGTGGAGGAACAGGAACGCGTGGAACGCTTGCTCGCCGAGGCGCGCCAGCAGGCTGCGAGGCTGCAAGACGCTCAGTCGGCCGTGGCGCGGCAGGCGCAGCAGTTAGAGCGTCTGGCGACGAGACGCGACAGCTTGCAGGCGTCCGCTACGCGCTCAGTCGAATTGGAGGCGCAGCGTACGGCCGTACAGGCCGAGATCGAGGAACTGCGGCGCAGCATCGACGAACTGCGACAGGAGGATGCCGATCTGCGCGCCGGCGCGGCGAAAGTGAAGGAGCAGACTGCGGCGCTGGAGGACGTTGAAACCGCTGTCTGCCCGGTGTGTGAGCAGCCGTTGAGCGCAGAGCACCGTCGCGAGTTGATGGCCCGCAACGCCGCCCGGCTCGACGAACTGCGCAACGAGTATCGCGCCGTGCAGAGCGGCATCAAGCAGGCCCAGGAGCAGCTTGCCGCCAAGCAGAAGGAGCTTGACCGGACGGAAAAGGAGCTGCGTTCTTTGCCGCGGGCGGCGGAACTGGAACAGGCGGAGCAGGAGATCGCGGCGGGCGAGGCTGCATTGGCCGAACTGCGCGCGCAGGAGGCGGAGCTTGCCGGCGCGCCGGCCCAGGCCGAGGCGCTGGCCGCGCAACTGGCGGATCTGGGGGAACCGCGCAGCCGCTATGCCGTGGCGTGGGAGCGAGCGCAGCAGGCGGAGCGCGTGCAGGCGAAGATGCGCGAGATGAAGTCCGCTATCGACGAGCGACGCGGGGCGTTGGCAAGCATCCAGGCCCAGCTTGCGCAGTATGCCGATGTGGACGCTGCGCTGGACGCCGTGTCCATCGAACTGCAGACCTATGCGGACGCCTACCAGGCGGTGCTGAGCCATCAGCGCGTGGCTGCCACGCTTGAGAAGCGCCGCCAGGAAGCGGTGCAGTTGCAAGAAGCGCTCGCAGAGGGCAAGGCGGAGATCGAACGCCTGGCTGCACAGGCGGCGGAGGCGGAGGCGCGCTTCGACGCCGAGGCTTTCCGCCAGGCGCGCGCCGAGGAGCAGGAATTGCGCGCCCGGATCGGCGGCATCGATGCGCGGCGGCAGATGCTGGCGCAGCAGCAGGAGCGCGGCCTGCGCGAGGTGGAGGAACTCAAGGAATTGGCGGCCAACCTGGACGGTGTGCAGGAGCAACGCAATCGGGTCTCTGAACAGGAGGCGATGCTGGAGACGGTGCGCGCCATGTTGCGTCAGGCCGGTCCCTATATCACCAGCGTGCTAATCCGGCAGATCAGCGACAACGCCCGCCAGATCTTCGGCGACATCATGCAGGACCACACGCGGCATCTGGCCTGGAATGAAGACTACGGCATCACGCTGGAGGTGGACGGCCACGAGCGCCAGTTCGGCCAGTTATCGGGCGGCGAGCAGATGATCGCGGCGCTGGCTGTGCGTCTAGCCTTGCTGCGCGAGTTGAGCACCATCGACGTAGCCTTCTTCGACGAGCCGACCGCCAACCTGGACGAGGCGCGGCGCGAGTCGTTGGCCCGTCGCATTCTGGAGGTCAAAGGCTTCCGCCAGTTGTTCGTCATCAGCCACGACGACACGTTCGAGCAGGCGACGCAAAACCTAATCCGTGTGGAGCGCGTAGACGGGGTCAGCCGAGTTGTTGAGAACTAGGCGGAGGGAAACTCGTTAACCTGGCCCTACTCCCTATTGCTTAATAGATAGAAATAGGGCAGCGCGCCGTAATACCACGCCAGCCACAGCGCCAGGCGCAGGCCGTGGAGGCCGTCCTGATAGCCGCGCAGGGTGATGTAGCGCCGGTAAAATTCGCGCCAGGGCTGCAGCACGAAGTTGTGCGGGCGGGGCCGGATGCCGCGGGCGGCGAGGATGCGCGCTTCGTAGCGGGCGTAGGCCGGCTGCTTGCGGTGAAATTGGCGCCAATTCTGGTAGTTGTAGTGGAGCAGGGGCGTCTCGGCATAGGCCGCTTCGCCGTCCAGCCCCGCGATCTCGTGCACCTCGCGGGCAAGCACATAGCGGGCGCGGCTGCGCCGGAGCAGGCGCAACTGGCAGTCGGGGAAAAAGCCGCCGCCGCGCGTCTCACGGCCCGCAATGAAGTTGCGTCGCGGGAGCCAGCAGCCGGCAAGGTCAGGCGGTGCGGCATTGAGTAAACGGTGAAGTTCCTCGCCGAGCGCGGCGGGCACGCGCTCATCTGCGTCGACGAAGAGGATCCATTCAGCGTCGAGGCTGTCGAGAACGGCTTGGCGCTGGGCGGCGTAGTTGTCGAACGGGCGCTGTACGATCAGCGCGCCGTGCCGCCGGGCGACGGCGCAGGTGGCGTCTTGGCTGCCCGAATCCCACACGACCACCGCATCGACCCACGGGCGCAGGCTTTCGATGCAGCCGCCGATGTTGGCGGCCTCGTTTCGAGTTAGGATCACACCGGCGAGCCGGCAGGCGTTGCGACCGGATGTTGTCATGGCTAGAGTCGCATGACCTCGGCGTGGGCGGCGAGCTCGGCGGCGAGTTCCGTACCGGTGATCTCGCCGCGGGCGAAGCGTCGCCGCGCCTCGGCCTTTTCCTGCCAACTGCCGAAGCGTATGATGCTGCGCATGGCCGTGAGGTAGCCGGGCGGGTAGCGCTGCGGGTGTTTGGCCGTCAGGAGCAGGCGGCTGCGCCACAGCCGCACATAGGCCTGCCAGCGAATCTGTTTGCTGCTTTGCCCGGCGTGGTGCGTGACAAGCGCGGCGGGAACGGCGTAGACGCCCCATCCCGCATCATCCATGCGCATGCACCAGTCGATCTCCTCGCAGTACATGTAGTAATCGATGTCCAGGCCGCCGACCTGGTCGATGGCCGCGCCGCGCGCCATCATCGCCGCGCCGAGCACGAAGTCGACGCGGAACGGCGTCTCGCTCTGCCAGAGCCGCGCTGGGTAACGCCCGTTGATGCGGCTATCGTGGATGCGGTGCGCCCCGCGGATGCGGGAAAATGAGAAGAAGCCAAGCGCTGTTTGGAACAGGTCCGGGAAGCGAAAGGCGCTGTGCTGAAAGCGGCCGTCGCCATATTGCAGCCGGGGTCCGCAGATGCCGGCGGAAGGGTTCGTTTCGAGGAAGCTCACCAGGCGGCCTAGGGCATCGCCTACCGGTTCGGCGTCCGAATTGAGCAGCAGCACGTAGTCGGGCCGCAAGCCCGGCTCGGCGAGGGCGGGGCGCTCGACGCCGGCGGGCAGCGCCACGGGGAAGCCAAGATGGGCCAGCGCCAGGTTGTTGCCGCCGGTGAAGCCCAGGTTGGCGTCGCTGGCGATGAGGCGAACCTCAGGGTAGCGTTGCGCTGTCATTTCGGCGCTGCCGTCGGCAGAGGCGTTGTCCACCACGACGATCTGAAGCTGTGAGCCGTCCAAGCCCGACGCCTTGGCAGACGCAAGCGTTGCGGCTAAGCAGCGATCCAACAGGTCGCGGGTGTTGTAGCTGACGACGACGACGGCAAGTTTCATGGGGCTTTCATGGGCGTTGAGCGGGCCGGGCATCAAGGTGCGTCGGCGCTAGGGTGCGCCGACGTCCACCGTGATACGGTCCACGTAGTTATTGGGTACGCCGACGAACTCGTGGATAAGGCCGCCCCACCAGAAGTTCGTGCCGACGGGCGGCTCCTCGTCGATGACGATGCAGCCGCTCACCTCGCCCGACGCGCCCGGCAGTAGATACCACTGCTCTTGGCCGTCGATAACGCGGCGTTCCAAGTCCTCGGCGCGGCCAATGCCCCAGCGATAGGGGAAATCGACCCCGGTGGTATCGAAGTTGATGCCGAAGCGCCAGACGCCGGCCTGCTGGAACCACTCCTCGTGGCCGTCCGCCGCCAGGGTGTTGTAGTTCTCGCGGAAGTGGTACTCCTGCCCCGGCCACGGGCCGGTGGTGCGGATGGGGACCGTGCCTTCATTGGTGACGATGGCCTTGAAGCAGAGCTTGTCGCCCAGAGGAACGCCGACCACGCGGTTCATTTCGCCTTCCCAGGCAATCTCGCCCTGGGCGATGTCGGCGCGGGGTTTGCCGCCTTCCTCGATGGTCAACTCACGGATGACGCGCACGGCGTTGCCGGCCAGGTCGCGCGCCTCGCCCACGATGTTGTACGTGCCGTCGGGCGGCGGTTCGGCGTTGAGGTCGACGCCGCCTTCGTAGCGATACTCGTGAAAGCCCCGTTCCGTGGTTTTGGCAACGCCGGGGTCTTCGGCAATCGGGAATTTAGAGCCGGGCTCATTGGGATCGGTCAGATAGACGGACACCGAGTCGACGTCTTTGGTCAGGTAGTAGCTGATGCTCACCCAGTCGTCGCGCAGCCCGTCCTGGTTGGGGCGGAAGGTCTGCGGCGCGACGAGGAAGTTGCGCAGTTCGGGGATGTCGGTGTCGGCGTCTTGCAGCCGGATGTCGCCGGAAAGCTGGGCGACGTTGCCGTTATCCTCGCGCGCTTCGATTGTCCAGCGGTAGAGGCCGTCGGGCAGGACGCGGCTCAGAATTTCTTGCGGGCCGTAGTCGGTCTCGACGGTCAGCAGTTCATCCACTACGCCGCCCCAGAGGACGCTGTAGTCGCCGGGCGAGCGGCGGCGCTCCTGGCGGAAGTAGAAGCGTTCGCCTGCTTCGTTCTCGAAGTAGATGGAGACGTCGGCGGCGCGGCGCAAGCTATAGCGGATTTCGGTGGCGTCCTGCACGCCGTCGGCGTTGGGTGAGATGGAATCGGGCGAGACCTGCGCATCGTAGAGCAGCGGGCCGGCAGAGAGGTCCAGGTTGCCGCAGCCGGTGAGCGTTACAAGCGCCAAGGCCAGGGCAAGAACGCACAGCACGGCCGCGGGGCGGTTAGCCCTTCCTGCGGGGAATGCGCCGGGGCGTTGAGCGCCATCGGGAGTCTGTTTAGGCGCCGCGCCGCGCCGGTCGAGCAATTGGGACATGATCATGCCTGGAGTCTAGCAGATAGCGGGCGAAGTGCAAAGGTCGCAGCAGGTTGCGCATGGATGGTTGTACCCGGCTGGGCGGATGCTCAGTCGGCGACGATAGTCACCTGTTGCAGTTCGACGAGATCGAGGCCGCGGTCGGTGTGGAGGCGCGGCAGATCGGGCAGGTTGGCGTCGTAGACGGCTGTGACGAGCCGGTAGGCGCCGGGCTGTTGCGGCGCGGCGGCGAAGAAGGTCTGCAGTTCGACTTGGCCGGGCAGCCAGTTGGACGACCCGCCGGGCAGAGCCAGGTCCGTCTGCGCTGCGGGGCGGCCTTGTTCGTCGAGCCACTGGAGGGTGACGCTGTAGTCGCCGGCGATGCGGTCGCTTGCCTGCCAGACAAAGGTGAGGGCGACTTGTTCTTCGGGTTGCATCTCCGTGCGAATCGGCTCCATGATGCCGCGCAGGTGCAGCGCGTCGCCGAAGTGCTGGTCGATTGGGGTGCGTACGGGCGGCGGCTGGAAGATGCGCGTGCTGCGCAGCACGCGGAAGGGCACGCGGATGAAAATGCTCTCCGGCGCGGTGACGCCAAGCTCCAGCCAGTAGTCGCCCGGCGCGATGCCGAGCGGCGGGCGCAAGGCGTGCGCCGTGCGCATCAACTCGTCGTCCGGCCACTGGCTGGTGGGCAAGTTGGAGAGGTTGAGCGTTTCTTCCTCGACGATCTCGTTGTTGTCGCGCAGCCGCCAGCGCACCAGCAGCTCGTAGTCGGCGGGCGGCTTTTCTTCGGCGTACCAGCGGATTTCGGCCTGGACAAGCTGGCCCGGCTCCGCCTGTTCTGCGGCCAGGTCCAACTCGGCGAACAGGTCGGGGATCAATTGGGCGAAAGTCACCTCATTGACATAATCGGGGCCTTCGGTCGCCACGGGCAGAGTCAGGTCGAGCGTGATGTGCTTGCCGAGCGGCTGTCCTTCGGGGCCGATCACGTCGAGGCCGGTGAGGTCGCCTTCGGCGTCGTAGACGGAGAGGCGCATGCGGTAGTCGTTGGGCAGCGCGCTCGGCCCTACCCAGTCTTCGGCGTTGACGCGGCCGAGCGTGATCTGGTCGGCGCGCCAGCGAAAGGTCGGGTATTCGTAGCTGGCGAGGCGGCGATCTTGCAGGCGGTTGACGGGCAACGCGTCTGCGGTGACCGTATTGCCGGCAATATGCAAGTCGGGCATTGGGTCGGAATGGTCCGGGTGGATCTGCCAGAAGAGCAGCAGGTCGCCGTTATCGGCCAGGGTGTAGTCGAGCAGATAGACTTCGTTGCCGAAGTTGACGCTGCGCTCGGAGATGGCCGTGGGTTCGACGAGTACGGCTTCGGCATTGACGGCGGTGTAATGGCGCAGGCCGAGTTGCCAGAAGGGAACATCGACCGGTTCTTCGCGTCCGGCCAGGTTGAGCTGCAGCGGCACGATGTTCATCGGGTCGACGACTTTTTCTTGCCACTGGATCAGCCAGACGTCCTCTTTGCCGATCAGGGCGTTGCGCAGAGGGATTGCGCTGCTGGCAAAGTCCAGCACGGCGTTGACGTCCAGGATTTCCAGTTCGGGCAGGCGCAGCGGCGACAGGTCGGGCGCGTAGTAGTTCCAGACCGGCCAGGCGTGGCCGCTGACTAGGATGATCTGGTCTGTGCCGTCCGGTTCGCCGTTGGCCCCGCGGTTGACTTGTGAACGCACATACTGGCTCAGTTCGCGCCATTCGGACTTGGTGAAGGCGGGGTCCGTAAACCAGTTGCGGTCGGCGTGCACGAAGCCGGCGAGAATGGCGATCGTCAGCATGATGGCGACGGCGGAGCGCGGCGCGGCGGAGAAGCTGCGAAAACCGCGCAAGAGATTCCAGTTCGAGAAGGCGGACAACTCGACGAGGCCGGCGGCCCAGAGCAGCAGCAGACCGGGCAGGGCGATCATGACGTAGCGCGCGTTGAATTTGGGCGCCATAGAGGCGAGCAATAGCACTGCGGCGATGGGTGCGGCAAGCCACAGGATTGCATAGAGCGCGGCTCGCCATTGGGACGGGTTTTTCCAGATCAGCGCCGGCAGGAGCGCAACGGTCATCAGCGCGTAGGGGATGAGCAGCGCCGTAGCCTGCGTTTCGAGCATGGTTTCGCCGCCGATGAAGCTGTTGCCGATGTGACGCAGCGCCTCTCCTAGCTTAAAGGCGCCTTCCCAATAGCTTGTGTCGAGCGCCAGTTGTCGGAACAGCGCCATCAGCCAGGGGACGTAGAGAAGCAGCACGGCGGCGTTGGCGGCGAGGAAGGCCAAGAGCGGCCCGCGCACGACGCCATAGGCGGCGGAGGCGGGGGCAATGTCCGGGTTGCGTCTGCGCAGCAGATAGGGCAGCAGGATCAGTTGGTCGACGAAGAAGGCCACGGACAGCGCGAAGAGGAGGAAGAAGGCGAAATAGTGGGTGTAGATGGCCGCGGTCGCTACGGCGACGTAGGTCGCCCAGTGCAGCCAGCGGTGCATGATGCCCGATTCGGCATGGACCACAAGATAGGCGAGCAGCACGCCCAGCGCTGTGAGCATGGCATACATGCGCGCCTCTTGGCTGTAGTAGAGCAGGAGCGGGTGCAAGGCGCCGAGCAGCGCGGCCAGGATGCTTGCCGAGCGTCGCCGCGTCAGGGCAAGCGCTGTCGCGGCGAGCAGCGGGGGGATCAACGCGCCGAAGAAAACGGAGGGAAAGCGCAGGCTCCATTCGCTCCAGCCGGCAAGCCGGCCCCACGCGGCCACAACGTAGTAGTAAAGCGGCGGCTGGATGTCGTGTGCAGTCCAGCGCGTCAATTCGGCGATGCCGCGGCGGGCGACCTCGGCCGTAACGCCCTCGTCGTACCAGAGGCTCTGCGCGTCGAGCAGATAGGTGCGCAGGCCGAAGGCGCAGAGGGTGATCAGCGCGACGGCGAAGGTGCTAAGGGCGCGAGACGGGCGTTCGTTCATGGCGTGTTAGGTCAGCTTGCCGCCCGGTTCGGGGTCGATGGCGAGTTCGGGCGCGGGCGTGCGGTCTAGTTCGGCGTTTTTGCGTTCGAAGGGCGCGCTGACCGCGGCGATGAGCAGTTCGCCGAGCGTCGTCCAGATGCGCATGCCCAGCGCAGCGACTGTCACGACTCCGCCGTCTAGGGCCGGGGTGAGCAAGACAAAGAATGCGCCTTCACGCACGCCAAAGCCGCTTGGCGTGAAGAAGCTGAGGAAGCCGACGGCATAGGCGATGGGGTAGGAGATGACCAGGAGCATCGCCAAGCGCGCCGGTTGCGCCGCGTCGATCTGGGCGATGGATGCCGTAAAGGCGGCGAAGGTCAGCCCCCACAGCAACCAATCGACCACGGTGACGGCGATCAGGGCCAGCATGGCCGGCGCGCTCAGACGCGCCTCTAGCGGCTTGCGGCCAAGCCTGACCAGGACGGCGTTGAGCAGCGCGCTCAGCCAGTCCGGTTTGGCAATAAAGATGACGGCCGGCACGAGCAGCAGTGCGATCAGGACAGGGGCGATGCCGGGTAACGGCGCGCTGAATAGGCCGCCCCCGACGGCTACATAGATGGCCGCGAACGGGGATGCGGCAAGCAGGATAATGGCCTGATACAGCCCGATGCTGGTGAGCGTGGCTTCGGGGCGCACCCCTCGCTGCATGCAGTAGACCGTTAGGCTCAGAGGCTGCCAGATGTTGCCGGGGATGTAGCGCACGATGGCGCTGAGAAACCAGATGCGCACCGCCGCCAGGAAAGAGATTCGCCCGCCGACAAGGGCCAAGATGCGTTGCCAGATGCCCACTTCCAATGCCCAGGTGATCAGGAGAAGGATGCCGCTCGCGGTCAGCCAGCCGGGGTCAAGTCGCCAGGTGAAGGCGGACAACTCGGCCCACTGGCTGCGCAGGAAGAGAGCGATCGTTAGGATCGCGACGATCAGAAACAGGGGTTGGGCGACGCGCAGCGCCTTGTGAAGCATGGTCTTCAAGCGGCGACAGTCTTGGGCGGAGCCGGCAATGCTCTGGCTGAGGTCGAAGCAAGCCGGTTCGGCCCAGGTCCTATGCGGCGAGGGCGGGCATAGCGCACAGGACTGGCATGGCGGATTGGCGTGCCCGTCGCAGCGGCGCTGCGCCTGGCGGCGTCGTGGGAATAAAGGCGATCGGCGGAGTTCAGTTTGAACATATCCATAAACGGGCATCCCCTCTGGCCGGAACGCCGCGCATCCGGCAGCGCGCCTACAGAATCTACCACGAAGCGGCCTTTTATGCGAATTTTGGGCCAAAGCCGGCGTTGGCCGCGCGATGTGGAAGGGTAAGCCGCAAAGAGGCGGAGAGTGCGAAAGACTGCCGCGAATTTCGCCAATTGATCGGATTCGTCTCCGGCTGCTTCGTGGAATTCGTGCAATTCGTGGCTATGAAGATGGAGCGGCAACCTTGCGCAGGCGCGAAAACGTTGACACCCGATCTTCGCAGTGGCATAATCGACGCAGGGCATACAGGGGCGTTGCAGGCCTTCTCTGGCCTGCCCGGTGCGCTGACCGTGCGCCTGATGGCCGATATGCGTTTATCGGTATGCGTTTATCGAAATGCTTAATGATGACAACCGCGATCTACATGATAAAGGTGACAACGCTGTGGCGGAAGCAAAGGCAGATCTAGAATCGCAGACCACCGGAACGAACGGGACCGCGAATAACGGCAATGCCGCCGAACCTGTCGATTTTATTCGCGAGATCATTCGCGCGGATATGCGCAAGGGGACATATGGCGGCAAGGTGCTCACGCGCTTTCCGCCGGAACCGAACGGCTGGCTGCATATCGGCCATGCTAAGTCGATCACGCTCAATTTCGGCGTCGCTGCGGAGTTCGGCGGGCTTTGCAACCTGCGCTTCGACGACACCAACCCGGAGACGGAAGACCCGGCCTTTGTCGAGGCCATCCAGCGCGATATACGCTGGCTGGGATTCGACTGGGATGACCGGCTGTATTTTGCGTCGGACTATTTCGATCAGTTCTACGAGTTTGCGGTGCAGTTGGTCAAGATGGGCAAGGCCTATGTGGACAGCCTGAGCGAGGATGAGATTCGCGAATATCGCGGCACGGTGCTGACGCCGGGTCGCCCAAGCCCCTACCGCGATCGCTCGGTAGAGGAGAATCTTGATCTGCTGGAGCGGATGCGCCGCGGCGAGTTCCCGGACGGGGCGCATGTGCTGCGCGCCAAGATCGACATGGCGTCGCCCAACATGAAGATGCGCGATCCGTTGCTCTATCGCATCCGCCACGCCCATCATTATCGCACGGGCGACAAGTGGTGCATCTACCCGTTTTATGACTACGCACACCCGCTGTCCGACGCGATCGAGGGCATCACGCACTCGATCTGCACGCTGGAGTTCGAGAATAATCGTGAGATTTACGACTGGCTGGTGGACAATCTGATCGAGCCGCCGCAGCCGCGCCAATACGAGTTCGCCCGGCTCAACCTTGATTACACGGTGATGAGCAAGCGCAAGATGCTGCAACTGGTGAACGAGGGGTATGTCAGCGGCTGGGACGACCCGCGCATGTCGACCATCGCCGGTCTGCGGCGGCGCGGCGTCACGCCGCAGGCTATCCGCACGTTCAGCGAGAAGGTGGGCGTCGCCAAGGCCAATAGCCGCGTGGACATTGCCCTGTTGGAGTATTGCATCCGCGATGATCTCAACTACCGGGCGCCGCGCGTGATGTGCGTGTTGCGCCCGCTGAAGGTCGTGATCACCAACTACCCGGAGGGCCAGGTCGAGGAGTTGGATGCGCCGTACTGGCCGCACGATGTGCCTAAGGAAGGCTCGCGGCTTGTCCCCTTTGCGCGCGAGATCTACATCGAGCGAGATGATTTCATGGAGGATCCGCCCAAGTCTTTCTATCGCCTGGCGCCGGGCCGGGAAGTGCGTCTGCGCTACGGGTACATCATCAAGTGCGAAGAGGTGATCAAGGACCCGCAGACTGGGGAAGTGACGGAACTGCGCTGCACCTACGATCCGGCTACGCAGGGCGGGGCCGCCCCTCAGGGGCGCAAGGTGCGCGGGGCCATTCATTGGGTGTCGGCGCAACACGCCCTGCCCGTCGAGGTGCGGTTGTATGACCGGCTGTTCCTGAAGCCTAACCCCGACGATGTGGAGGAAGGCAAGACCTTCAAGGATAACCTCAACCCCAATTCGATGGAGGTTGTGACCGAAGCGCGCATCGAGCCGAGCGTGGGCGATGATCCGCCCGGTTCGCGTTATCAGTTCGAGCGGCTGGGCTACTTCGTGAGCGACATAGTGGAGTCTTCGCCGGGCAAGCTCGTGTATAACCGCATCATCACGCTGCGCGACTCGTGGGCGAAGCAGTCTCAAGCGGAACAGGAGCCGGAGCAAGCGGCGGCGCGGGCGACTGGCGAAGTTGCCAAAGACGGCAATAGCAAGAGCATAGAAGCGGAGAACCGGCGCTCGCGTACGGATGCACGCGAGGAATTGCGCGCCGGCATGCCGGAATTGGCGGAACGATTGACGCGCTACACCGATGAACTGGGCCTGCCTTTTGAGGACGCCGATGTGTTGACGGGCGACCTGGCGCTGGCGCGCTTCTTCGAGGATGCGCTGGCGGCGCACGAGGCGCCGCGCGCGGTCGCCAACTGGGTGACAAACGAGGTGTTGCGCGAACTTAAGGGCAGGGAGCTCGCCGAACTGCCCTTCGGCGGCGCGGCTGTAGGCAAGCTGGTCAAGCTGATCGACCAGGGGACGATCTCGGCTACGATCGGCAAGGAGGTTTTTGCCGCCATGCTGGAGGGCGGCGGCAGCCCGGAGCAGATCGTGCGCGAGCGCGGGCTGGAGCAGATAGCGGACGCAGCCCATCTGGAGCCGATCGTCGCGCAGGTCGTCGCCGCCAACCCGGACAAGGCTGAGCAGTATCGCTCCGGCAAAACCGGCCTGCTTGGCTTCTTTATCGGCCAGGTGATGCGCGCTACGCAGGGCAAGGCGAATCCGCAACTCGTGCAGACGCTGGTCGAGCGTGAGTTAGGATAGGGGCCGTCTATGCGGGTTTGAGGGTGAACGAGCGCCGGGCGATGAGCCTGGCGCTGCTGTTTTTCGGCGGGAACGGTTTCAATTATGCTCTAGACGTGCGGCTATTCCCCTAGGCAAACCAGGAGGTGAGCCATGATTGTGCATGACGCCGGCGTCCCTGCCGCGCACAAACTCGAAATCTACATCGTGTCGGGCGGGGTGGGGGCTAGCGGCGAGCTTCTTGTCCACACCGTGCTTGCCCAGTTCCCGGACGTGCGCGTGCCGGTGGAGATATTTCCCCATGTGCACGATCCGGAGGATGTGGATGCAATTGTGGCAAAGGCCGCAAGCCGTGGTGCGTTGATCGTGCATACGTTGGTGCATGGCGTCGTGCGGCGGCGACTGGCGACCGAAGCGGCGCGCCGCAATGTGGCGGCGATAGACCTGATGGGGCCGCTGATGGATTACCTAGCCGAGGCGTTGACGCAGAAGCCCGTGGGCGAGCCGGGCCTATACCGCAAGCTGTACGACCAGTACTTCCGCCGCGTGGAGGCCATCGAATACGCCGTGGCCCACGACGACGGCAAGCGCACTTCCGAACTGCCGCAGGCCGATATTGTGCTGATCGGGGTGTCGCGCGTGGGCAAGACGCCGCTCAGCATGTACCTGGCGATGCAGGGCTGGAAGGTCGCCAACGTACCCTTCGTGCCCAGTGTGCGCTTGCCCGAAGAACTGTGGCAGGTGGACCGGCGGCGCGTGGTTGGGTTGACCATCGAGCCGCCGCAATTGGCGATCCACCGGCGTCATCGCGAACAGCGGCTGGGCGTGGCCGCGGATTCTTACGTCGACCGGTCGCGGATTGCGTCCGAACTGCAGGAGGCGAACCGGCTGTTCGCGCGCTATGGGCTGCCGGTGGTAGACACCACGGACAAGCCCATCGAATCCAGCGGCGCAGAGATCATCTCACACGTCACGCATCGGCTCGGACATATGACCGAGGCGCTGCTCACCTTTAGCGGTTGACGCTCCTGCCGCGGTAGCCTAGAATAGTGCACAGGAGCCATCCCGCAGACTGCGGTCATGCGGGCGGCGCGTTCGCAGCCTAACTAACCAACCAACCTAACACGCCACGGAAATGGAACTGCTTCGGTGGAGAAATACCTGTTTATCGCCCTCGGCGCGGCAGCGGGAGCGAATGCGCGTTACCTGGCCGGCGTCTGGGCAGGCGACCGCTTCGGCGCGGCGTTTCCTGCGGGCACGCTGCTTGTCAACGTGACCGGCAGCCTGATTTTGGGCTTTCTCGCTGCGCTGGCCGGGGGGCGGCTGGCTCTTTCTCCTGAACTGCGCCTGTTGCTGGCCGTGGGGTTTCTGGGTTCCTACACAACGTTTTCATCTTTTACTGTAGAAAGCCTCGCCTTGGCCCAGGAGGGCGGCCTGTGGGCTGCGCTTGTGAACGTCGCAGGCAATAATCTGTTGGGTCTCGGCGCTGCCGTACTCGGCTTTTATCTTGGCCGCTTGATTAGCTCATAGGGGCGCGGTAATGCCAAGCGAAGAAAGCGCGCAACTGGTTGCGATTTACCTGAGCGAGGGCGCCAGATATGGCGGCAAGCCGGCATACCTGGCGATTTTGGAGATGTTGCGCCGCGAGGGGGCGACCGGCGCCACGGTGATGCGCGGGCTGGCGGGCTTTGGTATGGGTGGTCACATCCATACTACTACTATCGAGGCGCTGTCGGCGGACTTGCCGCTTAAGGTCGAATGGGTGGACACGCCCGCCCAGGTGCAAAGGCTTTTGCCCGCGCTCAGGCGGATGACGGGCAAGGGCGTTATAACGGTGCAGGAGGTGACGATGGCGTACAGGACGAGCGGCAGCCGAAGCGGCAACATCTTGGACCGGCCCGTAGCCGAGATCATGCAGCGCAACGTCGTCTCGGTCAAGCCCGACACGCGGCTGTCCGAAGCGGTTTCGTTGCTGTTGCGGCGCGGGCTGCGCAGCCTGCCCGTCACGGATGTCGAGGGGCGCGTCATAGGGATTGTGACCGACGGCGACCTGCTGCGCAATACGAGCCTGCCCATCCGGCTGGGCCTGCAGCCGATCTTGACGCGAGAGCAGATTCAGACCGATATCCGCGCCTTGCAAGCGCAAGGGCGCACGGTCGGGGAGATCATGACCATGCCCGTGGTGACGGTGCGCGACACCGATACGGTGCGCACTGCCGGCGCGGTGATGGTCGAGCACGACCTCAAGCGGCTGCCAGTGGTAGACCGTGCGGGCCGGTTGGCCGGCATCGTCAGCCGCGTGGATATCTTGCGCGAGATGAGCTCGGATGTTGCCGTGGCAGGGGCGAAGCCGGAGCCGCTGCCCGCCGGCCATACCATTACCGAACTGATGAACCCTGATGCGCCTGCGGTGTCGCCTCGGGCCGGCCTGGAAGAGATCGTACAGGCGTTGGAGCGCGGCAGGCAGCAGCGCGTGATCGTCGTTAACGAGACCGGTCAAGTCACTGGCGTGATCACAGACGGCGATCTGTTGCGGCGCAGCATGTACGGCAAGCACCCCAGCCTGCGCGAGCGGCTGCGCGGCTTGATCTCGGGCAAGAGCGTGGCTTCGTTTGCGCTGCCGGAAGGCAACGAAACCGCGGCGGAGCTGATGACGACGCCGGCGGTTACGGTCGATGTAGAGGCTCCGTTGAGCGAGGCGCTGCGCATTATGCTCGTCCACCGGCTGAAGCGGCTGCCGGTGGTCGATCGCGAACTGCGCTTGCTCGGCGTGCTTGGGCGGTCGAGCGTGCTGCGCGGCCTGATGGACGACCCCGCTGCGCCGCCGGAGGTTCAGTCCGAAGGGTAGAAGTGCACGCGGCCGACGCCGCCGTAAATCTGCGCAGCGTCGACGGGCGGACCAATTACCGCCTCGGCGGGCGCGATGAGGGCCGCTTGCTCCAGTGCAGCGCCTGGAACGGCCCCTGTTGCGCCGATGAAGGCGTGGCTCCAGCGAAAGCGCCCGCGCAGGTCGGTCTGGACGCCGAAGCGCTGTAGCGCGGCGACGGCTTCGGGCTGGAGGCTGTGGCTGGCTTCGTCGGCTACGGCTCCGGCGAGGATCGTCCCCGCCGGCCATTGTTGCAGCCAAGCGGCCATCTCCTGCGCGGCCGCAGGCGCGGCGTGCGTGTCGAATGCGGTCGCGGCCAGCAGTTCCCCGCCCGGCGTGAGTGCGGCCAAGTTGTAGCCGCGCGTGTTCGGCGCCACGTTTTTCCCGTCGACATAAA
>CAZYSJ010000030.1:0-39338 GCA_964649875.1 uncultured Caldilineaceae bacterium | reverse complement strand
ACATCATGTACAACGAGGGCATCAGCACCTCCGGCGACCTCATCGACCTGGGCGTGGAAAACGACATCGTCGAAAAGCGCGGCAGCTTCTATAACTACGGCGACATCCGTCTGGGCCAAGGCCGTGAAAACGCCAAGACTTATCTGATGGAGAACCCGGAACTGGCGCGTGAGATTGACCGTCGCATTCGCGCCGAGTACGGCTTGCCGATTACCGGCGCTCCCGTGGGCGAAGGCGCATCCGACGGAGCGTCCAACGGGGAGACCAAGCCGCGGGCCGCGGCGCGCAAGACGGCTAAGTCCGCCGCGGACGACGACGATTCTGGCGCGTCCGATATGTTCGACGACGCCTAGCTTTTCCCGTTCGCCGGCTATCGGTCTAGGCGCAGGGCAGGCGCAACGTATCAAGCTGGACATAGCAACAAACTAAACCGCAGGGGCATCGCGGGCGCGAAGCAGTATGCCAATCTTTGCGCTCATGGCGTCTTTGCGGTTATCCTTTTCACTCCATAGCACCGGAGCGTTGAGGAGATCATGCCCGCACATTTCCGCTTTGAGCGCATCCATACAGCCGGCGCTGCACGGCTCGGCGTCTTTCATACGCCGCACGGTCCCATCCACATGCCCGCCTTCGCGCCGGTGGGCACGCTTGCCAATGTCAAGACGCTGGAGCCGCGCGACCTTGCCGAAGCCGGCTGCGAGTTGGTCCTTGCCAATACCTATCACCTGTATCTGCGCCCCGGCCACGAATTGATCGAGCGCTTGGGCGGGCTGCACGCGTTTATGGCCTGGGACGGCCCTATTCTCACCGATTCCGGCGGCTATCAGGTCTTTAGCCTGGCCCACAACCGCCGGCTGGACGACGACGGCGTGACCTTTCGCAGCCATGTCGACGGCAGCCTGCACCGCTTTACGCCCGAAAGCGTCATGGCGGTCGAGCAGGCGCTCGGCCCGGACATCGCCATGGTACTGGACGAATGTCCCAATCCCCTGGACCGGGCGGCCAACGAACAAGCCCTGGCACGCACGCATCGCTGGGCCGAACGCTGCAAGGCGGCCCACACGCGGCCTGACCAGGCTCTTTTCGGCATCGTGCAGGGCGGCGTCTTTCCCGACCTGCGCCAGGCCGGCGCCGACTTCCTCACCGGCCTCGACTTCCCCGGCTACGCCATCGGCGGCTTGGCCGTGGGCGAGACCAAAGCGCAGATGTACGCCACGCTGGATGAAACTTGTCCGGCGTTGCCCGCCGACAAGCCGCGCTACCTGATGGGCGTCGGCGCGCCCGAAGACATCGTCGAGGCGGTCTACCGCGGGGTAGACATGTTCGACTGCGTGCTGCCCACGCGCATTGCGCGCAACGGCGCGCTCTTCACGCCCCAGGGGCGCATTAACCTGCGCAACGCCCAGTATGCCGAAGACCCGCGGCCGGTGCAGGAAGACTGCGGCTGCTACACCTGTCGCACCTTCAGCCGGGCCTACCTGCGCCACCTTTACAAAGCGCGCGAGATCAGCGCGTTGCGTTTCGGCACCATCCACAATGTATACTTTATGCAAGACCTGATGCGGCGCATCCGCCAGTCCATTGCCCAGGGTTGTTTCGAGGACTTCCGCGCCGAGTTCTTGGCGAACTACCGGATCAGCGACCAGGCTGTGCGCCATGCACAGCGCCAACGGCGCGTCGAGGCTCTGCGCACCTCCTAACTTCCCAATGCCCGCATATCGGCGGGCGACTTCCTAGATTGCGAGACGTGAACTTGATCGATCTATTGCGCGCCGTTGTTCTCGGCATTATTCAAGGGGCCACCGAATTCTTGCCGATCAGCAGCAGCGGCCACCTCGTGATCACGCCTTGGTTGTTGGGCTGGCCCGCCCCTTCGCTCTTCTTCGACACGGTGCTTCATTGGGGAACGCTGCTCTCGATTTTGGCAGTCTTCTGGCGCGACTTCGTCGACATCATTGTTGCTACGCTGCGCAGCATCTTCCAACGTTCGCTTGCAGACCCCAACGCGCGGCTCGGCTGGTTTCTGGTGATCGGCACGATTCCGGCGGCGCTGACCGGCCTGCTCCTTAAGGATTTTGTCGAGGCGTTGTTTGAAAGCCCGCTCGCCGCGGGCATCTTCCTGCTGGTCACCGCCGGGCTGTTGACGCTGAGCGAAGCGCTGGCGCGCCGCGTTCGCTCGCAGACGCCGCTCGAAAAACTGAGCCTGGGCCAGGCCATCTGGATCGGCGCAGCGCAGGCTTTGGCGTTGGCCCCCGGCCTCAGCCGCAGCGGCATCACCATCGCCACCGGCTTGGCGGTCGGGCTGCGGCGAGATGTAGCCGCCCGCTTCAGCTTTCTGCTCGGCACGCCCGCCTTTTTGGGCGCGGGCCTGCTGCAGTTGGCCGACGCCCTCGCCGCAGATGGGGCCGAGGTCGCCGCTCAACTGCCTGCGCTCGTCGCCGGGTTTGTAGCGAGCGCCATCGTGGGTTTTATCGCCATCCGCTTCATGCTTGCCTATCTGCGCCGGCACACTCTGCATATCTTTGCGATCTACTGCCTCGTCGCCGGTCTTGTCGTGATCGTTCTCGCCTTCCTGCGTGCGTAGAGATGCTTGTCGCCGACCGCCGCCCACGACTCGTGCTGTCTGCACAGCGTTCGCACGCCTTGCGGCGCGGGCGATTGTTCTGGGCGACGCTATTGTTCTTGTTGACGGCGGCGTGCAGCCAGGCGGCTGTCGCTACGCCGCGCCCCGTCACCATCCAAATCAGCGGCGCCACCAGCATGGCGATTGCGTTGCAGGAGTTGGCCGGCGAGTTCACGCGCCAACACCCTAACGTTCTCTTCAATATTGGCGGCGGGGGCAGCGCCCTTGGGGAAACGCGGGCCGCCGAGGGACGGGTCACGCTAGGGGCGAGCACGCTCATGGCCGACGACGATGATGAGACGACGGAGCCGGCGGCAACCGAGGCGCCGCCGCTGGTGCGCATCCCCATCGGCATCGACGGCGTCGCCGTCATCGTGCACAGCAGCAACCCCGTCGCCGGTCTCACCCTGCAGCAGGTGCGCGACATCTACAGTGGGCGCATCTTAGACTGGCAGGAAGTGGGCGGCGAGGCCGGCGAGATTCTTTTGATCAGTCGCGAAGACGGCAGCGGCACGCGCAGCGTCTTCGAATCGCGCGTGATGGGCGAAACGGCCGTCTCGTTGACCGCAGTAGTGATGCCCGCCAGCAAGGACGTGGCGGAGTACGCCGCGCAGAACCCGTTCGCCATCGGCTATGTTTCCAGCGCCTACCTGCCCGCGGCCCTCGAAGCCATGACGCCCTCCGCCGCGACGCCTTCGCCGGATGCAGCGCCCGCTCTGGCGATACGCGCGCTGGCGGTCAACGGCGTGCCGCCCATAGACGCCGCCGTCAAGAGCCAGGAATACCCCATCGTCCAGCCGCTCTATCTGGTAAGCCGCGGCGAACCGCGCGGCTGGGCGCGCCAGTTCGTCGACTTTGCGCTCAGCCCCGCCGGCCAGGCCATCGTGGACCGTCATCACGTGCGCGTGCGCTGAGCGCGGGCTCCTCGTCGCGCTTGCTCGTTGGCGCGCTATCTGTTGCGTGTGGGCGGCGGCGATCCCAGGTGCGCCGTCCCTTCGCATCGATCGTCCACAAATTTTGGACAATCCACAAGGCGCGCGACAATTTGCGCTGCGGCGCAAGCTATGCTAGAATTTCCCTGTGTGGTGAGGCGATCAGCCTACGGCAAATCGCTTCTCACGACCCGGCGTCTCAACTCAGTGGTGTGCGGCGAAAGTGGGTTTGACCCCACTTTTGTTGTTGTAAGGGGTAAATATGTCTAAAGCTTTGATTGCAGGCATCAATCAAGTGGCGACCGACAAAGGTTTGGACCGCGAGGTCATCTTTGAGGCAATTGAAGCGGCGCTGATTTCGGCCTACAAACGCAACTACGGCTCAATCGCCAATGTCACGTCGGAAGTAGATCGCGTGACCGGCGAGATGCGCGTTTTTGCCGAGCGCGAAGTGGTGGAAGAGGTGCTCAACGAGCGCACCGAAATCACGCTCGAGGAGGCCAAACAGCATGTCGCCGAAGCCAAATTGGGCGATGTGGTTCGCGTGCCTACCGAGCCGGCCGACTTCGGCCGCATTGCGGCGCAGACCGCCAAGCAGGTCATCCTGCAGCGCATTCGCGAGGCCGAACGCGACACCGTGTTCGAGAACTTCGCCCATCGCGTCGGCGAGATTATCAACGCCCAGGTGCGCAGCACCGACAACGCTTCCGGCGCTGTTACCGTTATGCTGGACGACAAGCACGAGGCGCTTCTTTCGCGCGACGAGCAGATCCCCAGAGAGCATCTGCGCCGCGGCGATTATATCCGCGTCTATATCGTGGACGTGCATAAAAGCACGCGCGGGCCGGTCATCAAGTTGAGCCGCACCCATCGCAACCTGCTGCGCCGTCTGATGGAAATGGAAATACCGGAGGTGCGCGAGGGCACAGTAGAGATTAAGGCGATCTCGCGCGAGCCTGGCGCGCGCAGCAAAGCTGCGGTCGTCGCCACCGTTCCCGGCGTGGACCCTGTCGGCAGTTGCGTGGGCATGCGCGGCTTGCGCATCCAAAACATCGTCAACGAACTGGCGGGCGAAAAGATCGACGTTGTCGAATGGAACCCGGAACTTTCCACCTACATCGCCAACGCGCTCAGCCCGGCAAAGGTCAATCATGTGCTGCTTGACGAAAAAAGTCCCATCAAGACGGCTATCGTCGTCGTGCCCGACCGCCAACTCAGCCTTGCCATCGGCAAAGAAGGCCAAAACGCCCGCCTTGCCGCCAAGCTGACCGGTTGGCGCATCGACATCAAGAGTGAGAGCGAAGCCATGAAGGAAGGTCTCGACCGCCTGGCCGCCGAACAGGCCCAGGCCGGACGCTCGACCGACCTATTCGATGTGGTGCAGCGTTTCCTCGACGACGGCCCGAAACAGGAGCAGGGCGAAGATCCGTTCGCCCGTGCAGCCAGGGCGCTGGAAGAATTCGACAGCAAACTGCCGTTGCCCGACGAATCCGGCGAGTCGGAGTTGCCCGTGGAAATGCCGGACATCTCCGCCGACCGAGAGTCGCTGCAGGCCATGTGGCCGAGCGAGGAAGAGCTTCCGCCCGAGCCGGCGTCTTTCCAAGAGCCGCTTGACTTTGAGGCCGAACTTGAGGAGGCGACCGAAGAGGAATTCGAAGCCCCCGAACCCCCCGAAGCCGTCGAAGAGGCGGCAGAAGAGGCGGAAGGTGAAGAGTCTGCTCTGGCCGACCTTACCAGGGGCGACGAATTGCCTGAGGTAATTACGGCGGACATGCTGCGGGCGCGCAAGAACGTGAACGTGGACATGGACAGCTTTGAAATTCCCGCCGAATTGTTGGCCGGCCTCGACGAGGAAGATTGGGAAGACGAGGACGAAGAGGACGTTCCGGCGAAAAAGGGCAAGAGCAAAGTCAAGGCCAAGCCCAAGAAGCCGGCCAAGCCCGAAGCAAAGGCCAAGTCCAAGAAGCGCCGCCGCACCTTCGGGGATGACGATGAAAGTTTCTTTTAGACTAGGCTCATGACGTGTTCGGGTTGCAGATAGGCGATGGGCATTGCCGTCTCGATCCGGACACGCCTTTGCGGAGAGATAGGCCCAGGAAGCCGAGCATGCCGCGCAAATTGCACAGCCCGCGACGCAAGCATGTGCCGCAGCGAACCTGCATCGCCTGCCGGCAGGCAGAGGGCAAACGCAGCCTGACGCGCTTGGTGCGTACGGATACAGGGGTCGAAATCGATCCTAGCGGCAAGCGAGCCGGACGCGGCGCCTATATTCATCCGTATCGGGAATGCTGGGATTTGGCGTTGCGCAGCAATCGCATAGAGCAGGCGCTGCGCACCAAACTCAGCCAGGACGACCGGTTGCGGCTAGCGGCTTATATGGACACGCTGCCCTCGGCTGTCCAAGATGCGCCGGAAGACGAGGCGGCGGAAACAGGAAATTCGGCGCCGGCGAATTAGCGCAAGACGCTTCGCCGGCATGGAGAATCGGCAATGATCGACAGACAAACAGGCAGCGCTAAGTAGCGCTATGTCGGCTAGGCATCTGGTTTTTCAGGGCGAGAGGATGTCGGTCCGCCCGGATCCAACCGGTCCGAGCGTGACGCCGAGGGAGCAGCGGAGGACGGCCATGTAGGTTTCGCATTGTTTTGCCGTTCTTCTCTTCCCCTCGCCTGTCACCCTGATTCCAACCGTACCTACATGCTGGTTATGCAGACTGCCTGGACGCGCAGATTGATTGCCGCGACCTAGTTTGCCATGTCGCGCGCCAAGCGATATGACGCCGGACATGCCGTCGAAAAGGCGGCCCAGTGACCGCCGTCCAGACCATGCGGCGGGGAGCGCGTTGGACCAGGAGATAGCGTAGAGCAAAGGCTCACGCAAGAAGGGGGTATAAGTCTATGGTAAAACCCAAAACAAAAACTCGCAATCGTGACGACGAGCAGGAAGAGATCGCTGCCCGCGGCAAGTCAAAAGGCCATTCGAAAGCGACGCAGCAGGAGGGCGAATTGGATGAAGCACGCGAGCCGGTAGAGTCTGTCGTCGTCGAAGACCACATCACCGTGCGCAATCTGGCGCGGCTGATGGATCGCAGTCCGATTGATCTGATCAAGGTGCTCATGCAGTATGGCATCATGGCGCCGATCACGCACAGCATCGACCATGACACCGCCGTCATCCTCGGCGAGGAACTGGGTATTGCCGTCAACTGGCCCAAGCGGGAAGAACCGGAGGCGGAACCGGACGAGGAGACGCCTGAGGAAAAACCGGAAAGCCGCGCCCAGAGCTTCGTCGAGCAGATCATGGCCGCCGAACAGCCCGAAGACCTGGCGGAAAGGCCGCCGGTCGTAGCCGTGTTGGGCCATGTAGACCACGGCAAGACGACGCTGCTGGACAGTATTCGCCATACCGACGTTGCCGGCGGCGAGGCCGGCGGCATCACCCAGCGCACCGGCGCTTATCAGGTCACGGTCGACGGTCGCAAGATCACCTTCCTCGACACGCCGGGCCATGAAGCCTTTACGGCGATGCGGGCGCGCGGCGCACAGGTAACCGATATCGTGGTGCTGGTGGTTGCCGCCGATGACGGCGTGATGCCCCAGACGCGCGAAGCCATCAGCCATGCCAAAGCCGCTGGCGTCATCATCATCGTGGCGCTGAACAAGATCGACCGGCCCAACGCCAACCCGCAGCGCGTGATGGAAGAACTGGCGCAGGAGGGGCTGCAGCCCGAAGAATGGGGCGGTGAGACGATCGTCGTGCCTGTCAGCGCACTCAACAAGGTCGGCATCGACGATCTTCTGGCCAATATCCTGGTCGTGGCCGAGTTGGAGCAGTACAAGGCCAACCCGAAGGGCCGCTGCATCGGCACGGTGATCGAGTCCGAGTTGGATCGTTTCCGCGGGGTGACGGCAACGCTGCTCGTGCAGAACGGCACGCTGAAACGCGGCGACTCGATCGTGGTCGGCTCCACCTGGGGGCGCATTAAGGCCATGTTCGACTATGAGGGCAAGCAGCTTAAGCAGGCGGGGCCGAGCATGCCCGTCGTCATCTTGGGCCTGCAAGAAGCGCCCGACGCCGGTGATGTTTTCGAGGTGATGGAGAGCGACCGCGAAGCCAAGCAGACTGCTGAAGAGCGGCAAGACCGCATCGACCGCGCCGCCGTCGGCCCGGTCCGCCGCCAGATGTCGCTGGAAGAGGTATTCGCCCGCTTTGAGGGCGGCGAGACCAAGACGCTCAACCTGATCGTGCGCGCCGATATGCAGGGTACGCTCGAACCGGTGATGCACAGCCTGGAAGACCTGGGCAACGAGGAGATCAGCGTCAAGATTTTACAGGCCGCCATCGGCGACATTTCCGAGTCGGACGTGATGTTGGCCGAAGCCAGCGACGCCGTGATCATCGGCTTTAGCGTGGGCATCGACAAAGCGGCCCAACACCGCGCTGAACAGTCGGGCGTCGAAATCCGCCACTACGACATCATCTACAAGATGATCGAAGACATCGAGGCGGCCCTGACCGGCATGCTGGAGCCGATCTACGAGAATGCCGTGATTGGCCACGCCGAGGTGTTGCAGTTGTTCAAGCTGCGCCGCGGCGTCATCGCCGGCTGCAACGTCACCGACGGCATTGTCAAGCGCAATGCGCCGGCCCGCGTGCTGCGCAACGGCGAGGAGATCGTCCCCAGCGCGCGCATCAACACCTTGCGCCGCTTTACCGAAGACGTGGCCGAGGTGCGCACCGGCTTCGAGTGCGGCATCAGGCTGTCCACTGGGGATGAACTGCTCCAAGAGGGCGACGTCATCGAGATTTTGGAGCGCCGGCGCGTGCGCTAGGCGATGCCCGTGTTTATGCCTTCCGAGAAGCCGGAAACTTCCCGGAAGGCTCCATCCGGCCTAGCGCCGCATCGTATGCCGGCGATTGAAGAAGGAAAACACCCAGATGGGAGGGCATGATGTCAACCATCCGGCGCCAGCGCGTCGCAGAAATGCTCTTTCAAGAGTTGAGCATCTTAATTGCCAATGAGTTAGCCGATCCCCGCGTCAGTCTTGTCGAGGTCACAGGCGTCGACGTCAGCCCGGACTTGCGCAGCGTCAAGCTTTTCGTCAGACACGACGACGAGGAGGTAGCCCAACGGCAAGTGTTGGAGGGGCTGAAACACGCCGTGCCTTATATGCGTCGCGAGATCGCCAACCGCTGCAATCTGCGCGTCGTCCCCGAATTGCTTTTCTACTATGACGACACGGCGGAAAAAGCCGCGCGCGTCGACGCCCTGCTCAGGCAAATCGCCGAGGAAAGGGAGCAACGATCCGCTTCTGAGGAGCAGACTCCTGCGGACGGCGTCACGGACGACGCATAGCGCGACAGGCGGCTGCCGCGGCCGTACAAAGGCAAGAGAATGCGCCGCCCACAGGACGACGCATTGCAAGGTCAAGAATGGGGTCGCCCTGTTCTTGACCTTCTCATTTGTTAGTGGTTCAATCGCAAGGTCAAGGCATCGCCGTATGTCTAGGTGGTTTGATTGTCCAGTATTTGTCATTCTGAAGCGAGCGTTAGCGAACTGAAGAATCTGGTTGTACCAGAGGCAGAGATGTTTCGCTTCGCTCAACATGACATCGTGCGTATTTAGCGATCAAACCACAGAGTTGCAGGCGTGAATTGCACGCCTAGACCGCACAGCTAGAGATGAGGACGAGATGATCGATCCAGCGCTGCTTCAGGCCCTATCCGGAGGACGCGACATCCTCTGCGTCAGCCATATCAGCCCGGACGGCGACGCGGTGGGCAGCCTGCTCGGCATGGGCTGGTTGTTGCGCCGGCTGGGCAAGCAGCCCGTGTTGGCGCTGCAAGACCCCGTGCCGGCCGAGCACCGCGTGCTGCCGGGCGCGGCCGACATCATCACCCGCCAGTCGCCCGACTTTGAAAGCGCCGTGCGCCAACGCCGCTTCGACCTGATTGTCTGTGTCGATTCCTCCAGCCCCGACCGCATGGGCGCGGTCTATAATGCGCCTATCCACGACGCGGCCACTCTGCTCGTCATCGACCACCATGTTACCAACACCCGCTTCGGCGCGATCAACTGGGTAGCGCCCGAATGCGCAGCCGCCTCCCAGATGCTCGTCTATCTGGCGGATGCGCTGGAAGTTCCTCTAGAGGGCGAGTTGACCGAGTGCCTGCTCACCGGCATCGTCACCGACACCCTCTGCTTCCGCACAGACAGTACGACGCCCGACGTGCTCAACGCGGCCATGCGTCTGATGCAAGGCGGGGCCGATCTGTCGACCATCACCGCGCGCACGGTCAACCGTCGCCCCTTCAGCCTGATCCGGCTGTGGGGCCGCGTCTTGCCCAGCGTGCAGTTGGAAGACGGCGTCATCTGGACCGCCATCAGCCGCCGCGACTTGGAAGAAGCGGGCGACGGCATCGAAGACGTGAACCTGAGCAGCTTCCTCGTCACCGCGGACGAAGCCGATATCAGCGCGGTCTTTACCGAAGTGGCGAACGACGGCAACGGCCCTGCGGTCGAATGCAGCTTCCGCGCCAAGCCCGGCTTCGACGTGAGCCGGTTGGCCTTTTCCTTCGGCGGCGGCGGCCACCCCGCGGCCAGCGGCTGCACCGTCAAGGGTACGCTGCCCGATGTCATCGCCCAGGTGACGCCGGCCATGAAAGCCGCGCGCCGCAGCCGACTACAGAATGGAGCGCACTCTGTCGGCGCGCAGGCGTGAGAGCCGGTTCCACGGCCTCCTAATCGTCGATAAGCCCGGCGACCCCAATCCCGGCGCGCCCCCAAGCGACCGGCGCGCACCGACCAGCCACGATGTCGTGCAGATGGCGCGGCGTTGGAGCGGGCAGCGGCGCATCGGCCACACCGGCACGCTCGACCCGATGGCCAGCGGCGTGCTCGTGCTTTGCCTGGGCAACGCTACGCGCCTGGTCGAATACTACCAGCGTCACGACAAGCAGTACTACGCCGAGATCGCCCTCGGCGCGGCGACGGATACCTACGACGCAACCGGCGCAGTCACCGCACAGGGGCCGGTTCCCATGCTCGACCGCGGCAGCCTGGACGAAGTTCTTGCCCAATTCCACGGCGATATCCTGCAGACGCCGCCGGTCTATTCCGCCATTAAACAGCAGGGCGAAGCGCTGTACCGCAAAGCTCGCCGCGGCGAAACGGTGGAGATCGAACCGCGCCGCGTCGCCATCCGCCGGCTCGACCTGCTCGACTACGAGCCGGGCCGCCGCCTCTGTCTGCGCGTTGTCTGTTCGGCGGGCGCCTACATCCGCAGCCTGGCCCACGATATCGGCCTCGCCCTCGGCGCATATGCTCACCTAACTCTGCTGCGCCGCGAAGTCGCCGGCGCATTCAGCCTGGCGGACGCGCATACGCTGGAGGAGGCGGCTGCGGCGGCTGAAGCGGGACGTTTCGCTGCACTGCTGCGTCCGCCCGGCGACGGCCTCGACTTGCCCGCGCTGCGCCTCGACGCTGACACGCTCGCGCGGTTCGGCTACGGACAGGTCGTCGCCCTACCTTCGTCCGCAGACCTGCCGGGCGGCTGCTCCGGCGGCCAACTTGTTCAAGCCCTCAACCAAGAGGGCGACTTTACCGGCATCGTGCGCTGTCTTGGCGCGGCAGAGACAGAACAAGCGGGCTGTCTGTGGAAGGCGGAAAAATGGCTGCCCACATCCTGATCCGTGCTTTGTCCATCATCCTTCGTTGCTCGTTGCGAGTGTGACCATGCAGATCGTACCCGACATTCGGACCGCTGACCTGCCAACCCCTGCTGTCGTTACCGTGGGCAACTTCGACGGCGTACACCGCGGCCACCAGGCCTTGCTGCGCTATCTATCCACGGTCGCCGCCGAGAGCCCGGGTCCGCAGCCGGCTACCGCCATCGTGACCTTCGACCCGCACCCGCTGACCGTGTTGCGCCCGGATGTCCCACTTAAGCTGCTCACCACCCCGTACGAACGCCTTCAGATTGCCGCAGGCCTGGGCATCGACGTAGGCGTGATCTTGCCCTTCACCCGCGAGCTGGCTGCGCTGGAGCCGCGCGCCTTTCTCGCTCTGCTCAAGCAACGCCTGGGGCTGTCCGCCCTGGTCGTCGGGCCGGACTTTGCGCTGGGCCGCGGCCGCTCCGGCAACCTAGAAGTCCTCGCCGGCTTGGCAGAAGAAATGGACTACCGGCTGGTCGTCTTGGAGCCAATCGCCTGGGAAGGCAAATCGGTGCGCAGCAACGTCATCCGCCAGCATCTGGCGGAAGGCGACGTCGACGAGGCCGCTGCGCTGCTGGGCCGTCTCTACCATGTGAGCGGCATTGTCCAGGTCGGCGACCGGCTTGGTCACCAGCTTGGCATTCCCACCGCCAATTTCCTAGAAACAGAGCATAAGCTGTGGCCGGGCAACGGCGTCTATGCCACGCGCACCTGGCTGCAGCGGAACGGCCGGTCGCACGCCTATCACAGCGTCACCAACATCGGTGTGCGCCCCACCGTCAACGGCGCGCTGCGGCGGCTGGAGACGCATATCCTCGACTTTCCGCCCGCCGGCGAATCGGGCGACCTCTACGGCCAAGAACTGACCGTCGAATTCGTGAGCCGTCTGCGCGGCGAGCAGAAATTCGACGGCGTTTCCCAACTGGTCGCACAGATCCACGCCGACATCGACGCCGCGCGCCGGCTGCTCGCGTCCGCCTCGTTGCCGGAACAGCCTTTCTTCCTGGCGTCGCCGGCATAAAGCGACAAAGACAATCGCCCTCTTGAGTTGACGGCCAACCAATTGCAGACGGTATAATGGCCCCTATGCGCATGCTCTTTTTGTCGGCCCAAATACCGGGACACCTCGATTGGGGCGGTTATCTGCAGACCGCGGCAGAGCTAACGCGTCGCGGGCATGACGTGCTGTGGGCCAGCGGCGAGGACGTGCGCGCAGCGTTGGCGCGGGCCGGCGTGCCCTTCCACGCGCTGCGCGCGACCGGTTGGCGTTGGCCGCCGCCCCCGCCGCTCACCGCCGCCGAGACAGCCGCCGTCCCCGATGCCGCCGACCTTCAACGCCTGAAACAGGTGCGGGCGCTGGACCAATGGCTGGACGTCGAACGCGTCGCCGCGGCGACGGCAGAGGTGATCGCGCTCGGCCGCGACTTCGCACCCGACCTGATCGTGACGGAGATGTTCGTAGCCGCCGCCGGCCTTGCCGCCGAGGCGCTCGACACGCCGTTCGCCGTAGCGGGATGGCCCGCGCCGCCAAACGTCGAAGCCAAGCCGGACGCCATGGCTGACCTGGCGCGCGGCCGCCTGAATGAACTGCTGGCGCGTTTCGGGCTGGAGGGCCGTTACTGGACCGAGCAAGGGCCGCCCGCTCTGCTTTCGCCCGGCCTGCACCTGACTTACTGGAGCCCGCGCTGGTTCGATGGGATAGCCACGCGTCCGCAAACCCGGCATGCAGGCGGACGTCGACCGGCGCAGCCTCCGCCGCTTCCCCCCGGCCTGCCTTCTCCCGACGACTCGCCCTGGGTGTTGATCACGCTGGGCACCAGTTTCAACCGCGATCCGAATTTCTTTGTTGCCGCAGCCCATGCCGCACGGCAGATTGGCTGCCTGCCGTTGATTGCGCTTGGGGCGGACCCCGCCGAAGATTGGGTGCAAGCCGTGCTGCCTCGCTTGCCGCGCTTTGCCGTGGTGCGCCCCCGGCTGGACTTTGCCGCGATCCTGCCCTACGCGGCCGCGGCCATTCACCACGGCGGGGCCGGCACAACCCACGCCCTTGTCGTCCACGCCGTCCCGCAAGTCGTCGTCCCCCATGCAGCCGACCAGCACCGGCAAGCGCGTGCGGCCGCCCACATCGGCGCAGGCTTTCACATGCCGCCGCGCCGCACGACCATCGACAACTTGGTCAACTGCCTGGCTGCATTGTTGCCGGACTTGTCTGTCTATCGCAGCCATGCCCGCACGCTACAGGCGGAGTTCGACGCGCTCGGCGGCATCCCTGCCGCAGCGACCATGTTGGAGGAGGCGGGTTTGCGCGCCTAGACAGCCGAAAAGGGAAAGACCACGCAGAAACAAGGAACGTTCTTACCCGATAAGTTCCCCCTCATCCTAGAATGAATGAGAGATACTCGTGCAAGCTTTGATAGATCGCATTCGCGCTGAAGGTCGCAATCTTGGCGGCGGCATCCTGAAGGTGGACGGCTTCGTCAATCATCAGCTTGACCCCGACCTTACCATGGAGATAGGACACGAGTTTGTGCGCCGTTTCGCCGGTGAAGGCGTGACCGGCGTCACCAAGGTGATCACCGCTGAGGTCAGCGGCATCGCGCCGGCGCTCGCCACCGGCGTCGCCCTGGGCGTCCCCGTCGTGTATGCGCGCAAGACGCGGCCGATCACCATGCAGACCGGCGCTTATACCGCCGAAGCCCCCAGCCATACAAAAGGCGGTATGGTCCAACTGATCGTCTCGCCCGAATACCTGATTCCGACCGACCGCGTGCTGCTCATCGACGATTTTCTGGCGAGCGGGCAGACTATCGCTGCGCTGGCCGAGTTGATCGATCAGTGCCACGCGACGCTATGCGGAATTGGCTGTATTATCGAAAAGAGTTTTGAAGGCGGGCGCGAGTTGCTGACGCCTCTCGACGTACCGATCGTGGCGCTGGCGACGATCGACAGCATGGATGGGTCCGGCATCGTCGTGCGCGACGACGCGCCGTAACAGGGAGCCGCCCTCCCCGGCCTAATACAACTCGGGCCGCCTGTCTTCCAACACGGGGATGAGGCGCCGCGCCTCGTCGGCCTGGCTGGCGTCGATGGTGACGGTGAGCAGCTCCTCGCTGTCGCCGCCTTCGACCAACGTCTCGCCCCACGGGTCCACAACAGCCGACAGCCCGCAGAAGTCCGTCCCTTTGCTGCTGCCGACGCGGTTGCAGGCGGCGACGAAACACTGGTTCTCGATGGCGCGCGCCCGCAACAGCGTGCGCCAGTGCTCGCTGCGGGAGCACGGCCACTCCGCAGGGATCACGACTAGCTGCGCGCCGTAGACGGCGTAGCGACGAAACATTTCCGGGAAGCGCAGATCGTAGCAGATCGCCAGCCCCGTCTTGCCCCAGGGCAGACCAAGCAGCGTCGTCCCCTGTCCGGGGGCAAGATATCGGTCCTCGTGCATCAGGCGGAACAGGTGAATCTTGCGATAGACGCCCTTCAGTGCGCCGTCCGGCGCGTAGATCGGCATGCAGTTGTAGTGCCGTCCGTCCGGCTGCACCTCCAGGATTGAGCCGGTGAGCCAGACGCCGTGCGTTTTGGCGAGTCGGGCGAAGCGGCTGAACCAATTGGTGATGCGGCCGCGGCCGGTCAGGGCGGAGGCGTGTGCGGCTGCGTTTTCCAGGTCATAAGCGGTGCTCCACAATTCGGGCAGAACGACCAGGTCGCTGCCGCGGCGCTTCGCCTCGGCGATGAGCGCGCCGGCCCGCTCGAGGTTCTCCTTCGGCCGTCCTAGCTCGCAATCCATCTGCGCCAGCGTAATCGTAAGGGCTTGCCCCTCGCTCATGCTCGTCTCTCTGCTTCGTTACAGGCGGGCCTGCCGGCTCTATGCCTGCGGCTCGTTCTCTTCATCCGGCAATACCTCGACGCTGGCGCCGGGCGCCGGTTCCGAGTATGCGCCGAGCACGCCCTTCGCCTCATCCTCGGCGGGAGCAGTCGCCGCCTGCGTCTGCGGCGACGACTTGGGCTTGGCTGTAACCGGGGCTGTGTTCACCGTCATCTTCTCCGGCTGCTTGCGCTGAACGGCGGCGCGCCAGCCGAGAACCAGCCCGATTAACACCAGGGCTGCGGGCCACCAGCGCAACAGCGTGCGCGTTTGCTCATCTCCGGGCGAGAAGACGAAAAGGCCGAACCAGATCAAGACCACCGCCGGGATCAACGGCCACCACTGGCTGCGCGTGCGCAGCGCAAGCGACAGCACGAGAAAGACCAGCCCCATGCCGACAAAGAGGGCCGCGCCCAACGTTTCGAGTCGTTCCGCCAGCGCGCTCAGGCCGGTGACGACGCTCACCACCAGCATGAAGCCGCCGGGAATGATGGCCCACCAGTTGTCCTGGCGGTTGACCGCGTAGATGTTACCGAAGGCGCACGCCAGCCCAAGAAACAAGACGGCGGCGATCAGGCGCGAAGGGACCGCGGGCGCCATGCTGAGAAAGGCCATTCCCGCTAGGGCCAGCAATGTCCAGCCGGGTATTAGCCGCCACCAGTTGGCGCGTTTCGCCATATAGCCGCCGAAAAAGCCGGCTGCAGCCAACGCCAGGGTTACCCCGGCGCCGTATTGGGCTGTCACGTCGAAGGTCAGCAAGTCGAAGTTAAAGAGCAACAGCACGACGCCGGTGAGCGCTAGACCGGCTCCCCACAGCGTCAGATGAAGGCGTGTGTCATTCACAATGCGTTCTCCCAAAAACAGGCCCCTGTCCCCCGACAGCGGAGATGCGCTGCGCAGGGATAGGGGCTGTTCGTTGCATTCTCGCGCTTTGCAATGGCGATCGGCGCAGTACAACGCCTACCCGGTCACGGCTAAGGTCTCGATGTCGACATTGAGTTCAATATCGGCTGCGTTTACCCAGCCGGTGGCGCCGCCGGCGGACTGGACCTGGATCCACTGTCCATCTGATGTGCGCCCGTTTACCGGAAGAACAGCGCCTTTGCCGACGCGTTGGATGCTTTCGCTCTGGTTGTCGGGCGCACTATAAATGGCTGTGACGATGCGCTGAATTGTACCGACGGCTTCGGCAGGGGCGGCCGCTTCTTCTGCCGGCGTTGCGGCAGGCTCGGCTGTTTCCTCTGGGGCGGCTTCGTCAGCAGGCAGCGGTGCGGCGCTCCCCGTCGCATCGCTGACCGGCACGCTGTTGACGTCGCCAATTGGGATAATGGCCGAACGGAAGACCCAAGCCGTTCCGCCCTGCGGCAATTCGACCAGAAGCCATTCGCCGTCCGCCGAACGGCCGCTCACAGGCAGCGCAGCGTATTGCGGCAGAATGGCGAGCACAGTCGAGTCGGTGTTGGGCGACTGGCGAGCGTTGACGCCCTCGGCAGAGACCACGCTTGCGCCGGGGCCGCCGCCGGACAGCTGGCTGGTATATGGAGCAGGAGGTTCGGCCGGTGCGGCAATGGCCTCGGCTTCCGGCGTAGGCGTCTCCGCCGGCGTGGCCGTAGGCTGCGGCAATTCGCCGGGGGCGATCACCGGCAAGGCGTTGATGTCGCCATTGACGACCACAAAGGCGGCGGACACCCAGCCCTGCGCCCCGTCGCCGAGATCCGCCAGAATCCATTCGTTATTAGCCAGCCGGCTGATAGCCGGAACGGTTTCTTGATCCAACAGCAACCTGACCACATCGGAAGTCAGATCGGGCAGGGTGCGAGCATTCAGCCCGCTGGGCGCGTCGACGGTAACCGAAAGCGCTGCGGGCTGTCCTGCCGCCGGGCTCGACGCCGGCGTCACCGTCGGCAGGACAACTCCCGGTTCAGCCGCCTCTTCGGCCGGCTGCGCTGTGGCGACTTCCTCGGCAGGCGCAGGCTCGGCTTCTTCAGGCGTCAGGGTGAACCCGCCGGCTAGCATCGCCTGCTCGTATAACTCCTGCGAAACCGGCTGGACGCCCTCGGCCATGAAGTCCGCCGCGGCATAGCCCACTTCGCCCGTAACCGGCTGTCCATCCGTCAGCGGGCTGTCCGTCACCAACAATTGCAGCCAATTTTCGCCGTCCGCCTGCTCTTCGCCATAGACGAAAAAGGTCTCACCTTGCTCAAGAATGCGGATAATTTCGGCGTCGGTGTTCGGCGCCCGACGGGCGTTGACGCCATAGGCGCTGATCACGGTGGCAAAACGCTGCTCGACAACGGCCGGCGTAGGGGTGGGGATGGGCGTAGGCGGTTCCGGGGTCGGCTCTTGGATCGCGGGGGCGGGCGTAGGTTCTGCAGGCGCGGCCGCAGCCGCATCTTGCGGAGTTTCTTCAGCCGCGGCGACCGCGTCCTCCGGCGGGGGCGTTTCGTCGAGCGGAGCCTCGGACGTTCGTTCGGATCCGGTGATAGCGTCCCACACCTCTGAGATCTGCGGCAGCAATTGAAAGGCGCTGAAGCCCAAAACGCCCAACAACGCCACCGTCACGACCGTCGGCAGGATCCATGTGAAACGGCTGCGGCTCTGTTTTTCATATTCGACCGGCTGCCATTGGCTGACAGGTTCGTCTACGCCTTCGATATCCCACTGATCGTTCAGTTGCTGTTCCGAATCCTGAAGGACCCACCGATCATCAACGTCGCTGCCCTCTTCAAGCCGCCAGTCTTTCGATGGGGTCTGCTCGTCCTTAGCCATCACTTCCCCTCCGTTGGTGTGTCCCAGCCGTGTCTATCCCCAGCATGAGCGTAGAAAACGCTTTGTACTGCAAACCATAGCGCCAAGCCCCCCCAGACAAAACTTTCCCAACCGGCATCTGATTTAACGCCAAAAAGCCCGCTTAGGGCTGCACCGGCATAGGTGAGGGTGATGCTCAGACACAACGGGAACAGAAAACGTGGAGTTCGCACTACGAACCGCCAAGACTGCCCGTAGACGGTTCGGCGCCATTGCATATAGCTGCCGGTTGCCAATGCCCCGGAAATTCCCAGGACCCACAGGGCATGGGCCAACACATTGTGCAATAACGCCATAGTGCGTTGCCAATTTCGGGATCGGAGCCGGCTTCTCGTTCTTCTACGCTAAGCTAGTTCTGTGCCGCCCCTGCCCAAAGACAGGCGCCGTAAGGGCGGTAGTTGCTGTGCGCAGTGCGGGAAGATGACGAAAGATGAATGCGCCACAATAAGTGCCAGAAAATGGGCTTATGTGGGGGACCCGACTGCCTTCCCTAAGTTAAAGAGTTCAGGCTGTGCCCTTGCTTGCTGCTATGGTCTGCCAACTAGATACGGTTGATGAACTGCTGAATTGACGATAGAATCACCCATTGTTAGTATACACACAAGTTGCCAAGTGCAACAAATGTATTTTTTGCAGGCGTCAATTTGCTGTCATTTTGCAACTATTTTTTTGCTCGATCTATTTTGCTGGCCCGGAACCGACGGCAGACGTTATTGTCTCTACAATGTCGCCTCTACAATACCACATTTATTGCCGCGCCGCTGCGGAAATGTAGGGCCGGCGTTGTCCGTCCGGAATTTCTGCGTCGCGTCTTGCGGCAAAACTTCTCTTGTCTATCGCCTATGCATACTCGCATTCTGCCCCTTGTCTCTGTTGACGCCCAAGCCGAAGCGCTCGACCTGCTGAGCCGCGGCGCGGTGATCGCCGCGCCGACCGACACGGTCTATGGCGTCATGTGCCGCTACGACAACAGCGCCGCTATCGCCGCGCTCTTCGCCATCAAAGAACGTCCGCCCGACAAGGCCATCCCCATCCTGATCGGCGACCGTTCCCAACTGGATTTGCTTGTGCAGCAGCCGCTTTCCGCCGCCGCCGATCTGCTGATCGAACGCTTTTGGCCGGGGCCGTTGACGTTGGTGCTGCCGGCGCAAGCAAACCTGCCGCCCGCGCTCACCGCCAGCCAGGCCACAGTCGGCGTGCGCATGCCGGCCCATGCCGGTCTCTGCGCATTGATCCGCCGCAGCGGACCGCTAGCCGCCACCAGCGCCAACCTGAGCGGCGCCGCCGAAACCCATACCGCCGCGCAGGTCGCCCAGCAACTGGCGGGTCGTCTGCCCCTCATTCTGCAAGACGATGCGGACGAAGCCGGCGGTCGCGAGCCGGCGCCGGCCAGCGTCATCGTCGACCTTTCCGGACCGGCTCCGCGCATCCTGCGCGGCGGCCTCATCGCCGCCGACGTGACCGCCGCTTTGGCCGAAATCGGCCTCGCGCCATGCTGATCGGCATCGACGCCTCGCGCGCGCTGCATCCCAAGCCCGCCGGCCCCGAACGCTACGCGCGAGAGATCGTCCGGCATCTCCTGCAATTGCCGGAGGCGAGCCGCCACAACTGGCGCCTCTACACGGATCGGCCCGGAGGGGACGCTCTCTTCCCGGCGCACACGCCCGGCGCCGCTCAGGACAATGTCGACGTATGCGCTCTGCCCTGGCGCCGGATGTGGACGCACCGCGTGCTGGCCGGCGAGTTGCGCCGCCGCCCGCCCGATGCGCTCTTTGTGCCCAGCCACGTCATCCCTTTTACGCCCTTGCCGTCGCGCCTTCCTCCCAGCGTGGTCACCATCCATGACCTCGGTTACCATGTCTTTCCCGATGCGCACACCTTTCGCCAGCGCATCTACCTGACCTGGAGCACGCGCTGGAGCGCGGCTGTCGCCCGCCGCGTAATCGCCGTCAGCGGGGCGACGGCTGCAGACTTGCAGCGCTTTTACGGCGTCCCGTCCGGCAAGATTCGCGTGATCCACGAGGCCGTCGCGCCCATGCCTGCGCCGTCGCAGGAGCAGATCGCCGCGGCGCGCGCCGCCTATGGCCTGCACCGGCCTTACGCCCTTTACGTCGGCTCCATCCAGCCGCGTAAAAATCTCGCCCGCCTGATCGAGGCATACGCCAAGCTGGTTCAGACGGAATCGCCGGAGTGGGATTTGGCGCTGGCCGGCGGCGTCGGCTGGCTCAGCGACTCCATCATAGAGTTGGCTCAATCCGGCCCGGCTGCGGAGCGCATCCGCCTGATCGGTTACGTGGCGGAAGAACGCCTGCCCGCGCTGCTTGCCGGAGCGCGCTTCTTCTGTTACCCTTCCCTATTCGAGGGCTTCGGTCTGCCCGTTCTCGAAGCGCAGCGCGCAGGAGCGCCTGTTATGACATCCGCTACATCGTCTCTGCCCGAAATCGCCGGCGACGCCGCCTTGCTGGTCAACCCAACCGACGTCGACGCTATCGCCGATGCTATGCTGCGCCTAAGCCGGGACGAAGCGCTGCGCCGTCGGTTGATCGCGGCGGGCTACGCCAATGTCAAACGCTTCTCTTGGGAAAAAGCCGCCGCCGAAACGCTGGCCGTGCTCGAAGAAGCGGCCAGTTCCGCCCGGTAGACCGCGCCTGCCTACTCGCTTTGGCCTCGAACATGCCCGAATACCCGTCCGCCCAAAGCCGCAGCAACAGCAGCATAACGCCCGGATGCCCTGGCCGCATTCCGGCATCCGTAGACATTCTTGGCGTCCAGGTCCACTGCGTCGACACCGAAGGCATGCTGGCCCAGATCGCGGCCTGGGTCGACGCCGCTCGCGACAGCCAAGCGCGCTGTCGCCAGGTCTGCACAATCAACCCGGAGTTCGTCGTTGACGCTAGGCGCAACTCCGAATTCGCCGCCGTCCTCGCCCGCGCCGACCTGCGCGTGCCGGACGGGATCGGCGTGCTGTGGGCGGCGCGGCTGCAAGGCGTGCGCCTGACGGAGCGGGTCACCGGCTCGGACGGCATCTACGCCATATGCAAACGCGCCGCCCGCGAGGGGTGGCGCGTCTACTTTCTGGGCGCTGCGCCTGGCGTCGGCCAGCGCACCGCGGAAATCTTATCCGGCCTCTATCCGGGACTGCGCGTGGCGGGGAGCTTCCCCGGCAGCCCCAGCGACGCAGATTGGTCGGAGATCGCCGCCCGTCTGGCCGCTGCCAAGCCCGACATCCTCTTTGTCGCCTATGGTCACCCGCGCCAGGACCTTTGGATCGACCGCCATCGCGACGAACTGTCTGCAGCGGTAGCGCTGGGCGTGGGCGGCGCGTTCGACTTCGTAGCAGGCGTTACGCCCCGCGCCCCGCGCTGGATGCGTCGCCTAGGGCTGGAATGGCTGCACCGCCTGATTCGCCAGCCGTGGCGCTGGCGGCGCATGGCCAAACTGCCCGTATTCGGCGCGACCGTCCTGGTCCAGACGCTGCGCCGTCCCCGCGCCTGAAGCGGCTAACCCTTCACCGACCCCGCCATCATGCCGCGCACGAAGAAACGTTGCAGCGAGAAGAAGACGACGAGCGGCATCACCATCGTCACGAAGGCGCCGGCGGTCAACAGATGCCAGTCATTGCCGCGCGAGCCGACCAGGTTGGCAAGGCGCATGGTCAGCACCTCGGTCTCCGTATTGCCGCCCAAGAAGATCAACGCCACCAAGTAGTCGTTCCACACCCAGAGGAACTGGAAGATGGCGAAGGACGCCAGCGCCGGGGTGGATAGCGGCAGGATGAGGCGCAGAAAGACCGTGAAGTGCGACGCGCCGTCGATGAAGGCCGATTCTAGAATTTCGCGCGGCAGTGTACGGATGTAGTTGAACAGCAGATAGACGGCCAGCGGCAAGCCGAAGCCGGTGTGCGCCAGCCAAATTGCCAGGAACGTTCCGTTCAGGTTGATGCGGGCGTAGTCGCGCAGGATCGGCACCAGCGCGATCTGGAGCGGAACGACCAGCAGCGCCACGACGATGATGAAGAAGAAGCGCCTGCCGGTGAAGTCCATCCACGCAAAGCCATAGGCCGCGAAAGCCGCGATCAGGATCGGGATCACGGTGGCAGGAACCGCCACCGCAATCGAGTTGAGGATCGCCCCCCAGAAGTTGTCGCCGGGGATCACCTCAACCGATCCGTCCGGATTGACGTATTCGAAGTCTTTGCCCTGCAGCACCTGCTCGTAGTTCTCGGCCGTGAAGTCCCAGTTGACTGTCCACACGCGCTCTTGAACTTCGATGCGGCCCAGGCGGCGATTGCCCAGCCAACGAAGTTGCGCGCCGTCCGGCGTAGAAACGCCGGCGCGCAACTCCTCGAAGGTGGCCTCGATTCCCCTGATCTGCATCGGGCCGGTGGCGTCCAGCCCCATCTCTCTAGGGTCGAGCGTCTCCACAGTCTTCCATTCACGGTGCGGGAAGATCGTCCACCAGCCCGTAGACTGGATGTCGATGCGCGGTCGCCAGGAGGAGACGAACAGCCCCGCGGTCGGGACGGTCCACAGCAGCACCATCAGCAAGAGCGTGCCGTTGACCAGGAGCAGGGATAGCCACTTCTGTCTGCGAGAGCCTGCCATTAGAATGCCTCCTGTTCCCTGAACTGGCGCAGGTTGTAGATCATGACCGGAATGACGGCGATGAGCAGGACGATGGCGATGGCGGCGCCCAGGCCGGCGTTGCGGGCGATAAACGACTGCCGGTAGAACTGGGTGGCAATCACGCCTGTGCCGAACTGCCCGCCGGTCATCACCCACACCACGTCGAAGATCTTCAGTGTGAAGATGACAACGGTCGTGGTCACCGTGATGATGGTCCCGAGGATCGTTGGGATCATGATCTTGAAGAAGACCTCGATCTCGCTGGCGCCGTCGACGCGCGCCGCCTCAAGGATCTCTACGGGGACGCCCTTGATCGCTGCGGAGAAGAGCACCATGGCATAGCCCGACTGGAGCCAAGCCACGATGATGACAAGGAAGAGGTTGTTCCACGGCGCTATCGCCGTATGGGCGGGCCAGAAACGCGGCGTTCCTCCCAAATTCACGATGATGGCGTTGAGCAAGCCAATCTGCGCTGTGTCCGGCGGCCTCACGACGTAGATGAAATTCCAGATCACGCCGGCGCCGACAAAGGAAATCGCCATCGGCAGGAAAATGAGGGCCTTAGCCGTACGCTCGAAACGGCTGCGGTCGGCCAAGACGGCGACCAGCAGGCCAAAGCCGACAGTAAGCGGCACGGCGAAGATGATCCAGAGGAAGATGTTGTTGCGGAAGGCCTCGCGCATAAGGCGATCGGTGAAGACGGTGGCGTAGTTGGCCAGCCCGATGAACTCGCCTGTTCCTGGGCCGTCTCGGTCGAAAAGACTGATGTAAAAAGTGCGCCCCACGGGAATGGCGAGATACCAGGCCAGGATGGCCAACGCCGGCCCGACAAAGACAAACGGCTGCAAGCGCGCTCGCCAAGTATCGGAGAACAGCTCGACGATCCAGTTGAAGATCCAGAAGAGAGCGGCGACGCCGCCTACGCCCCAGATGATGGCGACGGCGGTGATGACCCACTTGGGCGCGTTGCCGTCACGCAAGAAAATGAAGCCGGCATAGAGCACGGCAAAGGCAATCAGCGGGATGGCGACGACCAATATCAACCGGAGGACGAGGGTAACAACTCTATTTACAATACTGTCGTCTGCGTTGTTTTTCTGCTGTAAGAACCCCATTTGCGGACCTCCCCTCCAGCCGCCGGCTGAGGTCATGAATAGGATGAATTAGGCCCGAAAGCGTTGGGCTGCCGGCCCTAGAGTGAACCGGCAGCCCAACCGCACTGCACTGAATCTAGCCGCTTATCTTGGCCAGGAGGCGTCGATCTCGGCCAGAACCGTATCCAGGTCCGCTGCACCGGACACCCAGTCGGTCATGCCCTTCCAGAAGGAGCCGGATCCGACCTCGCCCGGCATCAGGTCCGAGCCGTCGAAGCGGAAGCTGGTGGCTTCGGTGACCAACGCGGCGATGCCGCGCTCCAGGTCCACGCCGTACATTTCCGGCGTAGCAGTCTGGTGCGTAGCCAGCGCGCCGCCGGTCTCCAACCAACCGGATGCGGACTGCGGCACGGTGAAGTACTCCATCAGCGCGCGCACTTCCGGCCGGTCGTTGAACATCGCCATCAGGTCGCCGGCGACGAGGAACGGCTTGCCGTACTCTTCGTCAATGGGGGGCAGATAGAAGAAGCTGTAGTCTACGCCCGCCTCTGCGCCTTCGGGGAAGAAGGCGGTGATGAAGTTGCCCTGCTTGTGCATCCAGCAGCGGGGCGGATCCTCGAACATCGGCGCCGGCGCGTTGTCGAAGCTGGTGCTCACGATGGAGTCCTTGCCGCCCAACACATAGCCCTCGGTGAACCACAGTTCGCCCAGAATCTCGGCTGCGTTCTTAACTTCAGGCGAAGAGAAGGCCAGATCGCCGCTGGTCCAGGCGTCGTAGTTTTCCAGCGAGGTCGTGCGCAGCATGACCTCTTCCATCCAGTCGGTGGCAGGCCAGCCGGTCGCCGCGCCGGAGCCGATGCCCACGCACCACGGCGAATCGCCGTCCGCCACGATCATGTCGGACAGGGCGATCATCTCGTCCCAGGTCGTGGGCACTTCGTAGCCTGCGGCCTCGAAGTCGTCAATCGGATACCAGACCAAGCTCTTGCCGTTGAAGCGGTGCCATACGCCGGCGGACTGATCGCCGTCCGGGCCGGGCATCACGGCCATGTCGAGCCAGCTCTGGTTGTACTGCTCGGCCAGCCACTCGGCGGGGATCCAGGTCAGCGGGTCGATGACCTTGCCCTGGCGGACAAAGCTGGCGACAAGGCCGGGCTGCGGGAAGTCCGCAATGTCCGGGGCGTCGCCGGCATCGACACGGATCGAGATGGAGCCCTCGAATTCCTTGTTGCCGATGTACTGAACGTCGATGCCCGTGGCCGCCTCAAAGGCTTCCATGGACTTGTTGAACTTGACCTCATCGGCATCGACGAACGGGCCGTCCACCACGACGACGGTTCCGTCGAAATCGCCGTTGAGGGCCTGCTCCAGGAAACCGCCCGGCGGGTAAGCGAAGGAAACTTCGGCGGGGGCCGCTTCTTCAGCAGGCTCCTCGGTTGCGGCCTCTTCCTCAGCCGGAGCGGCTTCTTCCTCGGCAGGTTCCTCAGTCGCGGCCTCTTCTTCAGCAGGCGCGGCTTCTTCTTCAGCGGGGGCGGCCTCCTCCTCGGCAGGCGCAGCCTCCTCGACCGGCGCCGGTTCTGCCGGCGCCTCTTCGTCGCCGCGACCGCCGCAGGCGGCAAGCGCCAACGATGCGATCAACAGCACGCTGATCAAAATCAAAAATTTGCGATGCATAGGTTTCACTCCTTGAACTGGTAATACATCAATAGGGTTGACGAAATAACTCGAACGGACCGGGTAAGTGCACGGCCCGGATGTTCGCTCTGCGTCGCCGCCTGCACAGGCAGGGGCCAGCTCGCTATGCGGTTTCTCGCTCGATCACGGCCAGCGGCAGCCGTACATGCTGCACGGCGCGCTCCGGGTCTGCCAGGCGCGCCAACAACAACTCAACCGCCACGCGGCCGGACTCGTCCAATGACTGGCAGATGGTGGTCAGGCTCATAGGGTCGGCGATGTCGAGGTCGTCGAAGCCGATGACGGCCAAGTCGCCAGGAATGCGCAGACCGCGCTCGCGCGCCGCCTTCAGCGCGCCTAACGCCAATGTGTCGTTGGCCGCGAAGATCGCATCCGGCGGGTTCTCCAGGCTCAACAACGCATGCGCTTGAATGCGGGCGGGCTCCACGCCGTGCTCGCCTTGCGCAATATACTCATCCGGCAAGGCGACGCCCGCGGCTTGCAGCCCGGCCCGAAAACCGGCCAGCCGCAGCACGCTCGTGCGCAGCGTGTAGTTGGGAATTTCTACATCGCCGCCGATAAAGGCCATGCGCAGGCGACCCTTGCCGAGCAGATATTGGGCGGCCAGTTCGCCGCCATAGCAATTATCGATTTCGACTCCGCCAAGAGCCGGGTGCGAAGTTTCGATCACGACGGTTTGCAGGTTGTGGGCCAACAAGCGTTCGACGATTTTATCGTCCACCAAGACCGAGATCAAGATCAGGCCGTCCAGCCGCCGCAAGATCGGCAGGCTTTCCAAATAACCGCGCAGGCGCTGCGCCGAATCGACGTTGTAGATCACCAATTCGCACGAGGCGCCGGCCAGCGCATCCGATATGCCGCGCAGCCGCTGCACAAACGACGGATAGGTGAAGAAGGGGGCCAGCACGCCGATGCGGTTGGTGACGCGTCGCGCCCGCGCTGTCGCCTCGGCCTTGGGCACGAAGCCCAAGTCGTCGATTGTAGCCAGCACGCGGCGGCGCGTGACCTCGTTGACGCGATGCGGTGCGTTGAGCACGCGCGATACCGTGGCGATGCTAACCTCGGCTTTTTCCGCAACGTCGTAGATCGTTACCGGCGACATAGAAACACTTCACCCGCTCGGCTGTGGCGACGGTTGTATAGCGGCGCTGTCGACGCCAAGAGACTTGGGTTGGTGAAAAGTACTTACATGAAAGCTATCACATCCGCGCGGGTATGTCAAGCGAGTTGTTGCACCGCTTCTGGATGGCTAGAGGAGCGCGTTCCGGCAAGTCGCGCCGGCAAGCGCCGATCATACTCTCGGCCGTAGATGTCTCCGGCTGCAGCAGGATTTGACAGACGGCGCGCATGCTTCTAGATTGGTGAACCGACGGGCTTGCCGCCGAGGAGCAAGCCGCATCGAACGCAGAGATTTGCCGCAGATTGCCCGAACTTACCTGAAGCAACTCGAAACCTAATTCGTGTAATTTGTAAAATTCGCGGCAAACAACCGCGCTCCTAGAGGCGGAAGTCTCCGCTACGACAACTGATCGTCAAGATGCGCCGGCGCGTCGCAAATCTACTCATCGTAGAGGAAAGAGAGGACAAGATGGAGTATCGTTTCTTAGGCAAGACCGGGCTGCGCGTCAGCGAGCTCTGCCTGGGGGCCATGACCTTTGGCCGCGAGACGTCCGAGCAGGACAGTTACGACATGATGGACCGCTTTATCGAGGCCGGGGGCAACTTTATCGACACGGCCAATGTCTACAGCACAGGCGTCTCCGAAGAGATCGTCGGCCGTTGGCTCAACAAGCATACGCGCGACGACATCGTCCTGGCGACAAAAGTGCGCTTTCCCATGGGCGACGGGCCGAATGACCTCGGCCTGAGCCGCAAGCACATCCTGAGCAGTGTGGAAGCCAGCCTGCGCCGCTTGCAGACCGACTACATCGACCTCTACCAGGTTCACGCCTGGGACCCGGTGACCCCGCTCGGCGAGACGTTGAGCACGCTGGACGGGCTGGTGAAGTCGGGCAAAGTGCGCTACATCGGCGTGAGCAACTTCACCGGCTGGCAGCTTCAGAAGGCTATCGACACGAGCCATCGCCGCGGCTGGGAACCGTTCGTCTCGCTGCAGCCGCTGTATAACTTGCTCGATCGCACGCTGGAATGGGAGTTGATCCCCGTCTGCGAAAACGAAGGTCTGGGCGTCATCCCGTGGAGCCCGCTGCGCGGCGGCTGGTTGAGCGGCAAGTTCCGCCGCGGCATGGAGGAGCCGCCGCAGGGCACGCGCGTGCGCGTCGCCGAGGAACGCGGCTGGGGCGAGTCGTGGAGCGCCTACAATACCGACCGCACCTGGGCCGTGATCGACGAGCTGATCGCCGTGGCCGAGGAAGCGGGCAAGTCGCCGGCGCAGGTCGCGCTCAACTGGCTCTTGCAGCGCCCCGGCGTGACATCGCCCATCATCGGCGCACGCACCATGCAGCAGTTGGAGGACAACATCGGCGCGGCCGGCTGGGCGCTCGACGCCGAGCAGATGGAGCGACTCACCAGCATCAGCGAGCAGGAAATGCCCTACCCCTACAACACCGTCGTGGGCGCGGCCGCGCGGCGCTAACCTTCTACGCCAAAGACAAGGCCGCGCCCGGAGCCGGGCGCGGCCTTGTTGTTATCGTGATTTGTCCCTTATGGGCGCACGTGCCAATCTCCCAGGCAAACCCACTTGTAGGTGGTCAGTTCCTCCAGCCCCATCGGCCCGCGGGCGTGCAGCTTCTGCGTGCTGACCGCCACCTCCGCGCCCAAACCGAACTGCCCGCCGTCGTTGAAGCGCGTGCTGGCGTTGACAAAGACGGCCGACGAGTTGATCTCGTTGACGAAGCGCGTGGCGTTGCGCCAGTCGTTGGTGAGGATGCCGTCGGAGTGCTCCGAACCGTGCTCGTGGATGTGGGCGATGGCCTCGCCCACGTCTTCGACCACCTTGACCCCCAAAATCAGGGCCATCCACTCCTGGTCGAAGTCATCCGCGCCGGCGGGAACGACCGCGGCTCCGCGGCTGTCGCGCTGGAGGATGTCTAGGGCGGGGCCGGTTGCGCGCAACTCCACCCCGTCCTGCGCCATGCGCGCCGCGATCTTGGGCAGAAACTCATCCGCCACCGCCCGGTTGACCAAGATGGTGTCGATGGCGTTGCACACGCTGGGGCGCTGCACCTTGGCGTTTTCGATCACGTCGACCGAACGTTCCAGGTCGGCGCCGGCGTCGACGTAGAGATGGCAGACGCCGATGCCGCCGGTGATAACCGGGATCGTGCTCTGCTCTTTGCACAGCCGGTGCAGGTTTGCACCCCCGCGCGGGATGATCATATCTACATATTTGTCCAGGCGCAGCAGTTCGCTGACCAGGGCGCGGTCGGGGTTGCCGATGTACTGCACCGCGCCGGCGGGAAAGGATACTTTCTCCAGGGCGGCGTTGATGACGTTGACCAGCGCCAGGTTGCTGCGCAAGGTCTCGCTGCCGCCGCGCAGGATGACGGCGTTGCCGGTCTTGAGGGCCAGCGCGGCGATGTCGATGGTCACGTTGGGTCGCGCTTCATAGATTACGCCGATCACGCCGATGGGGATGCGACGGCGGCTGAGACGCATGCCGTTGGGCAGCAGCCGGCCTTCGATCTCTGTGCCGACGGGGTCGGGCAGCGAGGCGACGCTGCGCGTATCCGCGGCGAGCGCAGTCATGCGTTTTTCGTCGAGCAACAGCCGGTCGAGCAAGGCGTCGCTGAGGCCCTTGGCGCGGCCGCCGGCGATGTCTTTGGCGTTCTCGGCTATGACGGCTGCCGCCTGGGTCTCCAATTCATCGGCAATCGCCAGCAACGCAGCGTTTTTCTGCTCAGTGCTCAGGGTGGACAGCGTGCGGCCGGCGGCCTTGGCCGCTCTGCCCATCGCTTCCATATCTATGGCGGTTGTCGCCGTGCTTGCCATCGTTTTCTCCTGTCTCTCAGGTTCGCGGCCGTGTGTGTGGGACAGCCGAATTGTGGTTTGCGTGATATGGCGATAGTGTACCATAGAAAAACCTGACGGCAGGTTCGGATTAGGTTCGGATAGGTTAGGATTCCAATGGCGCGCCGGCGCCGCAAGAGAGAGGCTGAAGATGCGCACTGTCACTTTGCCCAATACCGATCTGGTCGTGTCCGCCATCTGTTTGGGAACGGCCGACATCGGCAGCAAGATCGAGCGGGGTCGCTCATTTGGCATGTTGGACCAGTTTCTGGAGTTGGGCGGGACGTTTATCGACACGGCCAGCGTCTATGCCGACTGGCTGCCAGGCCCGAAGAGCGTCAGCGAGAAGACCATCGGCGAGTGGCTGAGCCGCAGCGGCAAACGCGATCAGATTGTGCTGGCGACGAAGGGCGCGCACCCCGACCTGCAAACCATGCACGTGTCGCGCCTGTCGCCCGCCGAAATCGTGTCCGACCTGGACGGCAGTCTGCGCAACCTGCGCACCGACGTGATCGACCTGTATTGGCTGCACCGCGACGACGTCCGGCGGCCTGTGGGCGAAATCCTGGAAACGCTGAACGAGCAGGTGCGCGCCGGCAAGATCCGCTACTTCGGCTGCTCCAACTGGACGGCGCAGCGCATCCGCGAGGCGCAGGACTATGCCGCCGCGCACGGCTTGCAGGGCTTCTCCGGCGACCAGATGATGTGGAGCTTAGCCGTGATCGACCGCTCCGCCATCGCCGACACGACGATTGTCGTCATGGACGACGAGTTGCGGCGGTTGCACGTCGCCGGCGGGCTGGCCGCGATTCCCTACACATCCCAGGCCAATGGCCTCTTTCAGAAGATGGCGGCGGGCGTCGCCGGCCACATGTCTCCCAACCAAAAAGCGGTCTACGCCTCGCCCGAAAACCGGACGCGTTTCGAGCGCGTGATGGCGCTGGCACGTGAGTTGTCGACCACCGTTACGGCCATTGTGCTCGGCTATCTGCAGGCGCAGCCCTTCACGACAGTTCCCATCGTAGGCTGCCAGTCGTCGCAACAATTGGCGGACAGCGCGGCTGCGGGCGACGTGTTGCTGACGCCTGAACAGGCCGCCTACTTGGAGGGAACGCTGGCGTAGGCGCGCCCGCGCAGCGCCGGTCTGCGCATAGACCACAGGCAAGCGTATCTGTACACGGCAGGATGCGTCATCACTTTGTGAGAAGGCGGCAACCTCGCGGCGAAACCTGCCTGCGAAGCTGACGCCGATGTGTATGCTCGATTTCCATCCGTTGACTTGTCGTAGTCTCCGCCGCCCTATTCCCGCCGGAAAGCGGGCGGCGGGGTGTTGCTTGTAGTGCGGACGTATGACAGCGCAAGGGGCAGCCATCCCTCGCGCGCTGGCCGGACGTCCCGGTCTACCCCTGTCAGCGGGCGCGCCGCAAAAAAAGAAGTGGGGCAGCGTTGAACCATGATACCCGGATTAAGTGAGGCGATTGTCCGCAGCCAGACAACGAAGCAGTCGTTCGCACGCGGGCGAGAGTACTTCGAGCGCGGCGCCGTGCTGTCGCTGACGCGGCGCGGCCGGGCCATCAAGGGCGAGGTGGAAGGCAACGAATACACCCCCTACCAGGTGCGCATCGAGTTCGACGCGGGCGGGGTGACCGGCGTCAGTTGCACCTGCGCCTACGCCTGGCGAGGATGGTGCAAGCATGTGGTGGCCGTGGCGCTGGCCTGCGTCTATTCCGAGCCGGAATTGGCGGAGATAACCGGGCCGGAAGAGTTGCTGGCGGAGTTGGATCGGCGGCAGTTGCAGGCTGTGTTGCGCAATATGGCCGGACGCAACCCGCGGTTGGGCCGCCAGATCCAGCGTGAGATCGAGCGGCTGCATTGGGACTTGCGCCGCGACGAGGCGTCCGATGAAGACGCGGCCGGCGCCAAACAGGTCGAGCAGCGCGTCGGCGCCATCATCCATTCACTCGACTACCTGCCCAGCGCCGAGGCCTATTGGTATGTGGGCGGCGTCGTGGATCAGCTTCGCCATGTCCTTGGCGAGGCGCAGCAAGCATTGGCGCAAGGCAACGGCCGCGATGCCCTCAACATTCTGGCCGGGCTGATTGCCGCCATGGTGGAAGAGTGGACCGTGCTCGACGATTCCGACGGCATTGTGAGCGAGTTTTGGTACGAGTTGGACGAACCGCTGACGCAAGCGCTGCTCGGCGCACAGCTTTCCGCCTCCGAGCGCGGCTACTGGGCTGATTCACTCTATAGCTGGATCAATGAACTCGGCTACTATGGCGTGGACGACGCCTTTGACCGCTCGTTGATGGTGGCGGAGCTTCTGAGCGAGGATGCCGACGTCTTAGAGCGGCTGTCCGCAGAGGAGCAGGCTCCGCCTCCGCCCCTGGTTGAGCCGTTGCTCAGCGTGCTAAACCGCCGCGGCGAACACGAGCGATATCTCGCCGTCGCCAAGCGCGCCGGGCATCGCCTGGCCTATGCGCTCAAGCTGATTGAACTGGAACGGGTGACGGAAGCCATCGAATTCGGCCAAGACCAGGCATGGACCGCGGAAGAAGCGTTGACGATTGTGCAAGCGCTAGCCGCTGCGGACCGGCCTGAGGCGGTGCTGGCCTTCGCGCGTCAGGGTCTTTATGGGCTGGGCGATAAGGCGGCGTTGGCGCTGTGGCTGCAAGAGTTCGCTGCAAGCCTCGACCGGCGCGATCTAGCTCTCGAGGCCTACATGGAGGCGCTGCAGGCGGCGCCAAGCCTAAAGGCATATTTGCGGCTGGAGGAGTTGGCCGGAGACGCCTGGCCCCAGATGCGCAGCCAGACGCTCAACGCGCTGCGCGCCCGCAGCTACGGCTGGACCGAACCGGGATTGGTGGATATTCTGCTCCACGAAGATCTGGTAGAAGACGCCATCGCCAAGATCGGGGACCGGCCGGATGCGGAGACGCTGGCACGCGTCGTGGAAAAGGCCATCTCCGTGCGGCCCGGCTGGGCGATCCGCCAATCGCTCTCGCAAGCCATGCGCATCATCGAGCCGGGCCAGTCGCGCAGCTACCCGCAAGCGGTGCAATGGCTGCGTCGCGCACGAGACGCTCACCGCGCCGCCGGGCGCGACGCCGACTGGCAAAAGTTCGTCAACGAGTTGAAGACCTCGCCGCACGGCCGCAAGCACAAGCTGATGGGCCTGCTCGAACAGCTCGATTGAACAAGCTTGACTGAAACAAGAAAGCGCCCTTTGCAGGCGCCCTCTTGCGTCACTTTTCACGCGACCATTGTCACACGTCAGAGGTAGGGCGTCCGCTAAGGACGCCCTACTGCGCCGTGCGTTGCGGCGTCAGACGGCGGGCACAAGCCGCAACGTGATGATCTCATACGGCTTGGCGGAGAATGCCACAGTCTTGCCCTGTACCGCCAAATCGGTCTGATTCTCCTCCATGATGTTGGCGCGATAGGCCGCGGCCACATCGAAGCTTGCGGTCAGGGTCGCTTGCCCGCGCGTGCGCCGGCACTCGTAGAGACGCACGATCAGGCCATTGCCGTCCTCGGCGCGTTTCACCGTCTCGATCACGATATTGGGCGAATCGACCGAGAGCAGGCTCATCGTCGCCGCGCCGGAAGCGTCCGTGCCCCGTTCGGTGCGCACGGCCAGGGCCGGATCGTTGAGCGCATAGGCTTCGGCGACCGTCGCCTCATCCCAGCGCCCGGCGTGGGGCAGGATGCTGTAGGCGAAGCGATGCTCTCCCTGATCCGCTTCGGGGTCGGGCATGGTCGGGCTGCGCAGCAGGCTGATGCGCATCACGTTGTCGCGGATGTCATGGCCGTATTTGCAGTCGTTGAGCAAGCTGACGCCGTAGTCGCCCTCGCTCAGGTCCACCCACTTCTGCGCGCACGTCTCGAAGCGCGCCCAGTCCCAACTGGTATTGCGGTGCGTGGGCCGCTCCGTATTGCCCCACTGGATTTCGTAGGTGGCGGTCGGAGTCAGAACATCCACCGGGAAGGCGACCTTGAGCATGATGTGGCGCTCGCGCCAGTCGATGGTCGTGTCGAAGTCGAGGCGCGGGCTGTTGTGCGCCAACGAGATGCGTTGCACATAGTCGCTGTGCAGCACGCGGCGGCGGATCTCCAGCGTGGCGCGCAGCGGACCTTGCTCGACGACCGTGACGCTCTGCGCCGGGTCGGCTGTCCACATCTTGTCGTCGTAGAAGATGTCCACATCCCAGGCGTCCCAGTTGAGCGGGCGATCCTCGAAAGCCTGGAATTGGTTGGCGAGTGCGCCGGGCGGCAGCAACTCGCGGCCGGCGGCCTTGTCGTAGATGCGCGTGATGTCGCCGTCGGCGTTGAGTTCGACGCGCAGCAGGTCGTTTTCCAGCAGGGCGGGCGAGACATGCAGCCCCGTCTGCGGAGCGGGTGCGGCTGCAGCCAGTTTGAGCGGCGTGACGCTGTAGGGCGGCAGTTCGCCGCCGTCGATCCAGGCGCCGTCCTCCGTGGGTTGCACCGCCACGGGCGCGCCGGCTGCAGTCTGGAGGCCGCTGTTTGCGTCCCATTCGCCGGGCAGGAAGGCCAGGTCGCGGCGGGCGAAGCCGGTCGGGTTGACCAGCAGCGCGTCGGCGTCCATCTGCGCGCCGACGGCGGCGAGGGCCTGGTCGCGCACCTGCTCGCCGAGGCTGCGAATCTCGGCGTACTGCTCCTGCGACTCGACGTAGACGGGGTTGATGCTGCTGCCGGGGATGATGTCGTGGAACTGGTTGAGGCAGACCAGCTCCCACGCCCGGCCTAGCTCCTCTTGGGGGTAGGCATAGTCCGGCGCGACGAGCGCGGCCAGCGATGCGGCGAACTCGGCGTCGTGCAGCAGGAATTCACTCTTGCGATTGGCCCGCTTGTTGCGGCTTTGCGTCGTATAGGTGCCGCGGTGCAACTCCAGGTAAAGCTCCCCGTTCCAGGTAGGCAGCCGGTCGCCCGATGTTTCTTCGAGCTTGCGGAAAAACTCCCCGACCGGGGCCTGGCGCATCTGCGGCGTGGCCGGGAAGGCGGCCATTTCGCGGATGTTTTCCAGCATTTCGCGCGTGGGGCCGCCGCCGCCGTCGCCATAGCCGAAGGCCATCAGCAGCTCGTGCTGAAGCTCCTTCTGCTGGAAGTTGCTCCACGTTCCCAACACCTGGCGCGGCGAGGCGTTGGCGTTGTAGGTGCTGGCATAGAAGCCGAAGTCGGGCGCGGTGCTGAAGTGGGTGAGCACGCGCGTGCCGTCCAGCCCCTGCCACCAGAAGCTGTCGTAGGGCAGCCGGTTATACTGGCTCCAGCCGATCTTGATGGTGAAGAAGTATTCCAGCCCGGCCTCTTTGATCAGTTGCGGCAGGTTCCAGGCATAGCCGAAGACGTCGGGCAGCCACAGCACGGGCGTATCCACGTCGCCGAAGTGATGGCGGAAGAAGGAACGGCCCAGTAGGAACTGGCGGGCGAGGGATTCGGGGCCGGACAGGTTGCAGTCGGCCTCGATCCACATGCCGCCGATGGGTTCCCAGCGACCTTCGGCGATGCGCGCCTTGATCTGCTCGAACAGCTCCGGGTAGTCTTGGCGCACGTAGTCGTAGAGTTGCGGCTGGCTCTGGGTAAAGTGATAATCGGGGAACTGCTCCATCAGGCGCATGACGGTGTGGAAGGTGCGTCCGGCCTTGCGCCGCGTCTGTCCCAGCGTCCACAGCCAGGCGACGTCGATGTGGGCATGGCCGCTGGCGACGATGCTGACGTCGAGCGGCTTGCCGGCTTTGGCGACGCCCTCGCGCAACGCGTCCAGCGCGCCGGGGATGCTGGCGTAGAACGCATCGCCGAACGGCTCGCGCAGGTCGACCAGCTTGAAGGCGTCGTCGAGCGCGTTGAGCAGCATGCCCTTCTCCGGGGCGTCGTCGTGCAGGTGTTCGGCGATGCCCTGGGCGACCCGCGCCGCGGCGACGAAGTCGCGCGTGGGCTGATCGATCTGCACCACATAGCAAGGCTTCATAAAGAGGCCGGGGTCTTCTTCGAGGGCGGAGATGCCGCGTTCGATCAGGCCGCTCCAGCCGTGCAAGGCGAGCAGGCGCGTCGCGCCGTCGCGCCATTCGGCGGGTAATTGAATTTCCTGGTGGTGGCGGTCGCAGGCGGCGTAGGAAGCGCCGTCCACATAGGCCAGGGCTTCCGGGTGGCTGAAGTCGCCGGCTTCGCCGATGGGCAGGTAGAGCGCGACGGGGGCGTTCGCATCCCAATCCGTGGGCACAGCGAACTCGCAGCGCAGCACAAAGTCGGTGTAGCGCTTGCCCCAGTGGGTGAACGGGCCGATCTCTTGCCAGCCCGTGTCATCCGTGTCGGGATCGACAGGCGGCGGGCTCATCGGGTCGGGCAGTTCCAGATAGCGGAACGGCCCGATGGGGCGCTTGCGACGGTAGACGAGCGACTCCACCGTCTGGATGCGCTGGGCGATCTTCTTGGAGGTCCAACGCATATCGTGGATCATGGCGCAGGTTCCTTTTGGTGTGGGTGTTTGGAGTCACAGGGTTCAAGGGTCGAGCGTTATGTCTGACTCTCGTCACGAGTCAGGCGTCACGATTCAGGCGTCAGGCAAGCGGCATATCGCGCGTGGCGATCATGTCCGCGCCGGTGCCGAGCACGTTGGCGACGATGACCTGGTCCATTTGCACAGGCGCGGTCGTTTCTACGGCGTGCAGCCGCCGGCAGATCTCGACCACGGCGTCCTTTGGGACAGGGGCGCTGGAACGGACCGGCAGCCGCGCCCAGGAGCTATTGCGAATGGCTACTGTGGTGGCGACGGTGCGCTGCGGCGCGGTGTGTTCCTGAATGGCGTACTCTTTGCCGCGCTTGCACGAAAAGCCGCGCACCTCGACAATATCGCCGGCTTCGTCTTCTTCCACCTCTAGCCGGCAGCCGAGCGGGCAGCCGATGCAGAGATAGGTCGTTTCGTTGGTCATGGGCAAAATCCTTACCTGGGCAATACGTCCACCTTGAGCGCGTCGCCGTGGAAATTTTCCAGAAAACGCGGGCGAACCGTCAAGTTCACCATCTCGGCGGGGACGACATAACGCAATTTTTTCTCGTAGACATATTCGCCGCCCGGCGTGCTTAGGCGAATGCTGCACTTCTCTAGGGCGCGACGTACGCGCATGTACACCACATGTGTGCGGTCTGTGGAGATGGTGTGCGGCACGCAATAGGACACGTTCTCGCCCGGCAACAGGCGCACGTTGTCCGCCGGGGGCAGGCCGCCGGCGACATAAAGACCGGCGCAGCGGCCCGCCAGCGCCGCCTCCTCGCTGACGAAGTCGACCAGGTCGTGGATGTGAACGCCGTTGCCGCAGGCGAAGATGCCGTCCACCGAGGTTTCCATCGTGCTGCTGACGACCGGCCCGCTGGTGACGGGGTCCAGGCGCAGGCGCATGCGATGGGCTAGCTCGTTGTCGGGGATCAGGCCGATGGAGAGCAGGAGCGTGTCGCATTCGACGTCCCAAGCTTCGGACAGGCGCGGGCGCAACTGCGCATCCACCGGCGCCACCGTGACTTTTTCCAGCCGGTCGCGGCCGTGGATCTCAACGACCGTGGTCGAGAGGTGCAGGGGAATATCGAAGTCCTCCAGGCATTGGACGATGTTGCGGCCCAGGCCGTTGGGGTGCGGCATGATTTCGAAGACGCCGGCTACCTCCACGCCTTCGAGCGTCAACCGTCGCGCCATGATCAGGCCGATGTCGCCCGAACCGAGAATGACGGCGCGGCGTCCGGGCAGATAGCCCATCATGTTGACGTATTTCTGCGCTAGGCCGGCGGTCAGCACGCCGGATGGGCGCGTGCCGGGGATGCGGATGGCCCCGCGCGTACGCTCGCGCGCGCCCATTGCCAACACCACCGAGCGCGCCTCCAGCACATGCACGCCATGCTCAGCAGAGAGGAGCTTGATGCGCAGGCCGGCGGACGGGTCGCGGCGGCTGCCGGCGATGTCGGCCACGTAGGCGTCGGTGAGCACATCCACCGGCGTTGTCACAATCAGGTTGAGCAGGCGCTGGGCGTATTCCGGGCCGGTCAATTCGGCGTCGAAACGATGCAGGCCAAAGCCGCTGTGAATGCACTGCAAGAGGATGCCGCCCGCCTCGAACTCGCGGTCGACGACCAGGATGTGTTCTGCGCCGGCGTTCTGCGCGGCCAACGCCGCTTCCAGGCCGGCAGGTCCGCCGCCGACTACGATTACATCATAGAGGGAACGCAGATGGTTGAGCTTGCCGCCGATCATCGCGTTTCCTCCGTGAGTTTGGGCTGGGTTGGGCTGTCGAAAGCGCTTTGGTCGCGGTCGATGAGGACCCATGAATCGCCGCCGCGCTTGGTGATGGCCGTCATGGGCAGGCCCAGTTCGCGCGCCAGCAGTTCCATGCAGCGCGCCGTGCAGAAGCCGCCCTGACAGCGCCCCATACCTGCTCGCGTGCGGAACTTGATGCCGTCAAGCGAGTTGGCCCCCTGGCGGATGGCGTCAACGACTTCGCCCTCGGTCACCAGTTCGCAGCGGCAGGCGATGCGCGCGTAGCTGGGGTTGGCCTCGGCCAGCGCCTTCTGCTCGTCAGTAGACAGATTTGAGAAGCGCACCGGTTCCGGCAGTTTGGCGATGAAGTCGTCTTTCGGCATCAGTTCCAGCCCCTCGTCGGCCAGAATGCCGGCGACCATGCGCGCAATGGCCGGGGCCGCGGTTAGGCCCGGCGACTGTATGCCGGCGACGTTGATGAAGCCCGGTTTTGCGGTCGGCCCGATGATAAAGTCCTCGCCGTCGGCCGCGGCGCGCAATCCCGCAAACTCGGCGATGCAGTCGCGGGCGCTGATGCCGGGGACCATGCGCTGCACCGCGGCGAAAACTTCGTCGGCGCCGGCGGCGGTGGTGGTAAGGTCTTGCTTATCGTCCACGTGCTGTGCGGTGGGCCCCACCATGATCGTGCCGTCGAAGGTGGGGATGACGAGGATGCCTTTCGAGACGGGCGTGGGGCAGGGAAAGATGACGCGCTTGACGAGCCCCTGCACGCGCTTATCGAGCATGTATTCTTCGCCTTTGCGCGGGCGGATGGTGAAGGTGCGCACGCCCGCCATCTCGGCGATGCGGTCAGAATAGAGACCGGCGGCGTTGATGACGAAGCGGGTTTGGAACTGCCCGCGCGTGGTGTCGACCGTCCACAGGCCATCCTGCATCGCCAGGCCGGTGACGGTGCAGTCCATGTGCATTTCTGCGCCGTTGAGTTGGGCGCCGGCCGCCAGAGTGAAGCAGGCCTCGTAGGGGTTGACCACGCCGGTGGTAGGCGCATGCACCGCAGCAATGGCCTCGTGGGTGAGGTTGGGCTCCTCGCGGCGAATGCGTTCGCGGTCCCACAGTTCCAGGCCGGGGACATTGCGGGCGGCGGCGTTGTCGAGCAATTCATGCAGGATGGGGACTTGCTCTTCCGCCAGCGCCACGGTTAGCTCGCCCACGCGGTCGAAGCCGAAGCCGAGGTCGGCGCAGAGTTCGTCCCACATTTGGTTGCCTTCCCACTCCAGCCGGCCTTTGAGGGTGGAGGTGGAGGCGTGGTGGCCGCCGTGGATGATGCCGGAGTTGGCCTTGCTCGTGCCGAAGCCGGCCTCGATCTCTTTTTCGAGCAGGGCCAGCCTGAGCCGGTAGCGTGAAAGCTCACGGGCGACGGCGCAGCCGGCAATGCCGCCGCCGATGATGATTACGTCGTAGGGCATGATGGATGTCTCGTTAGGTAGTGACAGAGTTGTAATGCGTGCAAGGGCTCGTAAGAGACAGCGCCTTCGATAGGAACGACTGGGATTGAGTTTGCGGTCATAGTGCATAGAGCCGCGGCCACAGAGGAGAACGCCTATCGGCGCATGGGACAAGAGCCCAAGGTGTCGCCGCTACTCCTAACACTATATCCGGCGGCGACGTTTTGAGCAAGAATTCGGCTCATGGGGCGCGTCCCAGGCTATTGGAGATATTCGGGAGGCGGGCGAGCGCGATGGAGACCGGTAGAGTTG
>CAZYSJ010000029.1:0-40067 GCA_964649875.1 uncultured Caldilineaceae bacterium | reverse complement strand
AGGACCCTTCACCGGCCGCACAGGCGGGACTCTACGGTTCGATTTTGCCGGCTGCTTGGTCGCTGATGCTGGCGCTGCGTTCGCGCGGGCTGGGCGCTGCGTGGACGACGCTGCATTTGGCGTATGAGCGCGAGGTGGCTGCTGTACTGGGCATTCCCGATAGCATCACGCAGGCGGCGCTGTTGCCTGTGGCCTATTACACGGGAGAGGATTTCCGCCCGGCGAAGCGCATTCCGGCAGCAAAGCGCACCTATTGGGATGAGTGGGGCCGGGTTGCGAAGTAGTAGGTTCCTCTTGTTGATGGACGGGGCCGCTGTAATTGGTTTGTGAGGCGCCGCGTGACCGCACCGGCTTGCGCATCCCCGAAGTGGAGGAGATGTTGGCGGGCGGGTAGCGCGGTGCTAGAATGCCTGTGGCGTCAACGTCGACAGCCTCATTGGCCCGCCCAATGATCCAATCAAAAAGTACGCCAACCCATAGGAAGAACGATGAACGACTCCCCGAACTATCACATGACGCCGGATGAGTTCCGGCAGGCCGGTCGCGCCGTAGTGGACTGGATCGCGGACTACTATGAGCGGATCGAGTCGTACCCGGTGTTGTCGCAGGTTAAGCCGGGCGATGTGCGCAGTATGTTGCCGCCGGACCCGCCGCAGGAGGGCGAAGCGTTCGACGCCATTTTGGCCGATGTCGACCGAGTGGTGATGCCCGGTATCACGCATTGGCAGTCGCCCAACTTCTTCGCCTACTTCCCGGCGAATGCGTCCGGCCCGGCCATTTTGGGCGATCTGCTGTCGTCGGGGCTGGGCGTGCAGGGCATGATCTGGGCGACCAGTCCGGCCTGCACCGAGGTGGAGACGCACGTACTCGATTGGGTTGTTAAGATGCTGGATTTGCCGGAGAAGTTCCTTTCGAGCGGAGAAGGCGGCGGCGTGATCCAAGATTCGGCGTCGGGCGCAACGCTGTGCGCCATGCTGGCCGCGCGCGAACGCATCACGGAGTTCGCCGCGAACGAGCGCGGCGCTAACGGACGGCTAATCGCCTATGCCTCGTCGCAAGGCCATTCGTCCATCGAGAAGGCCGCCATGATTGCGGGGATCGGGCGCGGCAACTTGCGCATCATCGACGTGGACGAGAAGTATGCGATGCGTCCCGACCGGCTGCAGGAGCAGATCGAGGCGGATTTGGCGCAGGGGCTAGTCCCGTTCTACGTCGCCGCCACCGTCGGCACGACCTCCTCGAACGCGCTGGACCCGCTGCCTGCCATCGGCGAGATTTGCCGGAAGTACGGCCTTTGGCTGCATGTGGACGGCGCCATGTCGGGTACGGCTGCGCTATGCCCCGAGTTCCGCTATATCCACGAGGGGCTGGAATTAGCCGACAGCTATGCCTTTAACCCGCATAAGTGGATGTTTACCAACTTCGACTGCGATTGCTTCTTCGTGGCTGACCGCAAGACGCTGATCAAAACGCTGAGCATCTTGCCCGAATATCTGCGCAACAAGGCTACGGAGTCGGGCGCGGTGATCGACTACCGCGACTGGCACGTGCCGCTTGGCCGGCGTTTCCGCAGCCTGAAGCTGTGGTTCGTGATCCGGCACTACGGGCTGGAGGGACTGCGTTATCATGTGCGCCGGCATGTGGAGATTGCACAGGAGTTCGTGCGTTGGGTGGAAGAAGACGCGGACTTCGAACTGGCCGCGCCGGCGCCGTTGAATGTGGTATGCTTCCGCCATCGCAGGGGCGATGCGATCAACCAGGCGATTATGGATCGCGTCAACGCCGGCGGCGAGATGTTCCTGACGCATACCAAGTTGGACGACCGCTTGACGCTGCGCATGAGCATTGCACAGACAAATACAGAGCGTCGTCATGTGGAACAGGCGTGGCGGCTGCTTCGAGAAGCGGCCGCAGCGGTCACGGCTGAACAGCCGTAGGACGCGACGGCGTAACCGGATCGATCAACGAGACGGCCTTGTCAGGCGAGCTACAGGAGGCTCTATGCGCATCATCGTGACAGGAGGAAGCGGGCGCGCCGGTACGTATACGGTGCGCGCATTGGCGCAGGCTGGGCATGAGGTCGTGAACCTCGACCGGATGCGCCCGCCGGCTGGGTTGCCGGGCGAGTTCATCGATGTGGACCTTACCGATGCAGGAGAAGTGTATGACGCCTTTGCCCAGGCCAAACCGGAGTGGGTCTGCCACTTGGCGGCGAACCCGGATCCGTCTGGCTTTCCGCGGCAGAGAAGCTTCCACAACAACGTTATGAGCACGTACAATATGCTGCAGGCCGCGGGCGATAACGGCGTCAAGCGATTTGTCTATGCCAGCAGCGAGATGGCGACCGGCTGGCTGACGACCGAACAACTGCCGCCGAGATTTCCCTTCAACGAGGGGGATCGGGTAGACTCGCCCAACGCCTATGCCCTGAGCAAGTATTTGGGCGAGACGATCGCCGACTCGATGGTCGTGCGCTATCCGTTTATGTCGATCTGCAGTCTGCGCATCAACAACATTATCCTGCCTGACAACTACGCAGTCCTGGAGTACCGGCGCAAGAACTTCCCGGAGGGCGGCGATAATTTCTGGAGCTATATCGACGTGCGGGATGTGGCGAGCGCCTGTCGCGCTGCGCTGGAGGGCGAGAGCACGGGGCATGAGGTGTTCTTGATTGCGGCGGCGGATACGTGTCTTGATACGCCGCTGCAAGAGGCTGTGGAACGGCGCTACGGTCCGGGCGCGCAGTTTGCGCCGGGCTTTGGCGACTTCCAGTCGGCTTTTGATTGCAGCAAGATCAAGCGTTACTTCGGTTGGGAACCGCGCCACAGTTGGCGCGACCAGTAGACGAGCGTAAGCACAGGAGGAAAGAGGATGACGAAATCGATGAGCAAACGCGCCAGGTTAGAGGCGACCTTTGCAGGCGCGGAGACGGATCGCCCTGCCGTGGCGTTGTGGCGGCATTGGCCGATCGACGACCTGCGAGGCGATGAACTGGCGCGGGCGACCATCACTTTTCAGAAGACCTACGACTACGACTTCATTAAGGTCACGCCGAACAGCAATTTTTGCGTGGCCGGGTATGGGGCCGAGACTTCCTGGCGCGGCAATGAGGAAGGGACCTACCAGTGGGGAGCGCGCGTGATCCAAACGCCTGAGGACTGGACGAAGCTCAAACCGCTGGAGCCGCAAGCCGGGCTGCAAGGCGAGGTGATCAAGGCCAACCGGCTCATCGGCCAGGAGTTCGGCGGCGAGGTCCCGTTCATCCAGACGATTTTTAATCCTCTGTCTCAGGCCAAGAACCTAGCGGGAGAGCGGCTCATAGCCGACTTGCGCCAACACCCGGACGCGGTGAAGGCCGGGCTGGCCGCGATCACCGAGTCGATCCTGCGTTTCGTCGAGGCGCTCAAGTCGACGGGCGCAGCGGGCATCTTCCTGGCGATGCAGCACGCCAGCTATAACCTGCTTACCGAAGCGGAATACCGCGAGTTCGGCCGTCCGCTCGACCTGCAGATCCTCCAGGCCGCCGAGGGGATGTGGTTCCGGCTGATCCATCTGCACGGGAGCAACGTGATGTTCGATATGGCGGCGGACTACCCGGCGGAGCTGATCAACTGGCACGATACGGAGACCCCGCCTACGCTGGCCGAGGCGATGACACGCACGGATAAGGCGCTGTGCGGCGGGCTGCGCCAGTGGGAGACGATGCTGCGCGGTACGCCCGAATCGATCCAAGCCGAGGCGGATGCGGCACTGGTCGCCACGGGCGGCAAGCGCTTTGTGCTGGGCACAGGCTGCGTGACGCCGATCACGGCGCCGACGGCCAATCTCGTCGCAGCGCGGCGGGCGGTCGAGCCGCGGTAAGGACGGGCTGTGTGCTGTAAGTCGCGGCATCCTAGCCGCAGCCTGTGGTTTAGGGGGAGATGTAATAATGGGCGCGCCCCAATGCCAGGCGCGCCCGTTCGCGTCAAACGATCTTTGGCATAGACTGGACAAGTGCTATACTGTGCCTCGTTTTCCTGAGCACAGGGAGAGGAGCGCACAATGTATGCACGAAATTGCCGCGATTACTAGTTGGAGGGGACGTTTTCGCCGCCCGACAATCCCATTCCGTTTCGTCTTGCTGGCAGGATTGCTTGCGCTGACGTGCGCAGCCTGCCAGCCGGTCCAAGCGGTGAGCGAGGTTGCGCCGGCCGGCGAAGCGGAGCTTGGAGAAGTCGTCGTCGGAGCGACACAGGCCGACGATCAGCCTGCCGACGTTGTAGAAGTCGTGGAGACCGATGCGACGCAAAGCGAGCCGGCGACGCCTCCTGCAACCATGCCGGATGAGGCGCTCGTCCAGCGCGGGTTGGAGGTGTACCGGGCGCAGTATTGCGGCATCTGTCATGCGCTAAGCGCAGCCGGCACAACAGGCCGGTTTGGGCCGGAGCATGACGGTATGGGCAAGACGGCCGAGGGGCGGATCGCGGCTGCGAACTATTCGGGCAAAGCGACCAACGCTGCGGATTATTTGTACGAAAGTCTGGTCAAACCGGAGGTTTTCATCGTGGATGGGTATGCAAGCAGTTCGCATAGGATGCCGCCCTATACCCATCTGAGCGAAGAGGACCTGCTTGCGTTAACGGCGTTTCTGCTGGCGCAGTGATAGCGGCAAGCGCATGTACGCGCTTATGGGAAACACCGGAGAGAATAACCGTCGTTGCTGACAGCGTAGCGAGAGGAACCTATCAAAACCGGATGCGGCGGAGCGCAAGGCGCGTGGATGGCATGGGATGGAACTGCGTGAAACAAGGCGATGCTCAGGAAACAGGTTGGATGGTTGCACCCATGTGCTCACCGCTGTGCTGTGATGCCGGCTGGGATCAGTCTGACGGTTGTTGGAAATACGCCACACCACACGGAGTAGCAAAAGGAGAACACACATGATGAGGAGAGCGCTTGTCGCCGGTCTGCTCGTGATCGGCTTGATCGCTGGGCTGGCTATGCCCGGCGCGGTTATTTTGGCCCAAGAGGAAGGGACAATTGTTGCCGAGGGCTTCAACGGGCCGCAGGGCGTGCTGGTTGCGCCGGACGGCAGCGTATGGGTCATTGAAGGCGGCGTAGGCGGAGATACCGAAATCGAAATGGTCGATCCCGCCAGCGGGCAGGTGGCAGAAGCGATGATGGGCGACACCGCCCGCGTAATCGAGGTGACGCCGGACGGCGAGCAGAACGTCGCTGCCGTATTGCCTTCTGTACACGTCGGCGAGGACTTCGTCGGCGGGGCGCGGCTGGCGCTGCTCGACGGCAAGCTCTATGCGACGAGCGGCGAATGGCTCGGCACGTTGGGCGATGAGGCGCTGCCCCTGATGGGCGTTGTCGTCGAGATCGCCGACGGCGAAGCGACGCCGGTAGCCGACGTATGGGAAACCGAGCGGACGACCAACCCCGACGGCGTTCAGGTCCATTCCCACCCGTACGATTTGGCCGCCGGGCCTGACGGCAGCCTGTGGGTGGCGGACGCCGGGGCTAATTCCGTCTTCACGGTCGACCCCGAAAGCGGTGCGGTGGAGTTCGTCGCCACGTTCGACGCCATGCCCGGCGTATTTCCGAATCCGAATCGCGGCGGCGAAATGCTGACCGACCCGGTTCCGACCGGCGTGGCGTTTGACGCCGACGGCAACGCCTATGTCTCGCTGTTGAGCGGCGCACCGTTCATCCCCGGATCGGCAAAGGTGATGAAGATCGACGCGGCGGGCGAGGTGAGCGACTACGCCACCGGGCTGACGATGCTCACCGACCTTACGGCTGGGCCTGACGGCAATCTCTATGCGGTGCAGTTCGCCGTGTTTACGGATCAGGGCCCGACGCTGAACAGCGGCGCGCTCGTCAGGGTGGTTGAAGGCGAAGGCTCTACGCCAGTCGTAGAGGGGCTGTCGTTCCCCACTTCGGTTGACTTCAACGAGGCGGGCGACGCCTACGTGACTATCAACGGCGTAGGCGCTCCCGGTTCCGGCGCGGTGGTCATGTACGCCGGCGTTGCTGCATCGGAGGCCGAAGGCGCCGAGGCGGAAGAAGGCGCAACGACTGAGGAAATGGCAGAGGCCACCGAGGAGCCTGCCGAGGAGATGGCCACCGAGGAGCCTGCCGAGGAAATGGCTGCTGAGGAGATGGCCACCGAGGAACCCGCTGAGGAGATGGCCACCGAGGAACCCGCCGAGGAGATGGCTGCCGAGGAGATGGCCACCGAGGAACCCGCCGAGGAGATGGCTGCCGAGGAGATGGCCACCGAGGAGCCTGCCGAAGAGATGGCTGCGCCTGAACAATTGCCTGCAACGGGCGGCTTTGCGACAAACCCGGTCGTGATTGCGATTGCTGCGGCGTTGGCGCTGCTGGCCGTGGCGGGAGGCGTGTTGGCGCTGCGCAAGTCGTAGAACGACGCGTAACCTGAGCTAACCTTGTCGGAATTGAACAGCGGCGCCGGACAGTACACCGGCGCCGCTGTTTCATTGTGCAGATCGAGTGATCTGCGGAGGGTCAGAGCATGGCCTCCGTATTAGCCGATGGCGACGACATCGCCGGTGGCGGCGGAGCGGTATTGCGCCAGCGCGCTCTGTAGGAATTGGCGACTGCGGCTGAGCGGCACAACCGGCTCCGCGCCGTCGAGGATGCAGGCTTCCATCGCCTCAACCTCGCAAAGGTAAGGGCTTACGGCCGGGGTAACGATCCTCTCCTGCTTGCCGTCAATGCCGGTGAAGGTCATGACGGTGTCTACGCCGTTGACGCCGGGCTTCCACGGCTCCGTTATTTCCAGCATTCCCTCATCGCCGACGATGTGGGCGCCCTCGCGGAAGGGTGTTCGGAAGCTGCTGGACACCTGGGCGACCGCGCCGCCTTTGAAACGCAGTTGGGCGCGCATGGCGACGTCGACGCCGGTTTCGCCGATAATCTGCTGCGCCCATACTTCGGCAGGGGCGCCGTCGTCGATCAGCGTGATCGCCAGGCTGTTGGGGTAGACGCCCACGTCCCACAGCGAGCCGCCGGTGAGGCCGGCGCTGAGGCGGATGTTGCTGCTGTCTGCAGGAGGCAGGTAGAAGTGGAACCAACTGCTGACAGTCTGGATGCGACCAAGCCGGCCGGAACGCACCATATCTACGGCTGTGCGCGTCTGGGGGTGATGCAGATACATGAAAGCTTCGAAGACGGTCACGCCGGCGGTCGAGGTTGCGTCGATCATGCGGTCCAGTTCGTCGAGAGTGACCGCGGCGGGCTTTTCGATGAGGACATGCTTGCCGGCCTGCGCGGCTTTGACCGTCCACTCGCAGTGCAGCGCGTTGGGCAGCGAGATGTAGACGACATCGACGTCGGGGTCGGCGAGGAGCGCTTCATAGCTGCCGTGGGCCTTGGGGATGCCTTTGTCGTCGGCATAGGCTCGCGCTTTGGCCGCATCGCGGCTGGCGACTGCGACCAGTTCGCTGCGTTCGGCTTGGCGGATCGGGTCGATCAAGGCGTCGTTGATGTTGGCGGTGGAGAGCAGTCCCCAGCGGATCTTGTTCGGCATGGTGTTCCTCCTGAGTAGGTTGCGATAGATCGATGCCCCATTGTAATCTGAGAGAGTAAGTGCGCCAATCCGCAACGTGTCGACGTGTCGACGTGTCGAAGGGTGTGTCCTAGATTTTACAGACCTCGTGTCAAAGCGAGGGATGCAGGATTGCAGTGTCCAAGATTCATTATGCAATGCGGCGAGGTTCAAGCGCTCTAGAGAGGCCAAGATGAAGATCAGCACGGTAGATCAGATGCGGGCGATGGATCAGGCGGCGATCCGGATGTATGGAATCGCGGATGAATTGCTGATGGAAAACGCAGGAGGGGCGGCGGCGCGCGTGTGGCTGCACGAGATGGGCGGACCGAGTCGCAATGTGCTGATCTTGTGCGGCGGCGGCAACAACGGCGGCGACGGGCTGGTGGTCGCCCGGCATTTGCGCTCTGCGGGCGCGGCGGTGCGAGTGCGAGTATACGGCGACCCGGAACGCTATGCCGGGGCGGCGAAACTGAACTGGTCGATTGCGCAAAAGTTGGGGGTTGACATAAGTTTGTCTGGGGAGATTGACGGACTGGACAAGGATTTGGCGTGGGCGGGCGGCGTGGTCGACGCGCTGTTGGGTACGGGCATTACACGCGAGGTGGAGGGTCTTTTCGCGGAGGTAATCGAACGGGTGAAGCGCAGCGGGTTGCCCGTGTTGAGCATTGACATTCCGTCCGGCGTCAACGGCAATACGGGGCGGGTAATGGGGACGGCCGTACAGGCGGATTACACGGTTAGCTTTGGGCTGCCCAAGATCGGCAACCTGCTCTATCCCGGCTTTGAATTGGGGGGCAAGCTCTTCGTCAGCCACATCTCTTTCCCGCCGGCCTTGACGGAGGATGAAGCGCTGCAGATCGAGGTCAACGCGCCGTTGGCGTTGCCCAAACGCAACGTTGCCGGGCATAAGGGTTCGTTTGGGCAGGCGCTGTTCATTGCCGGCGCGGCCGCATATTACGGCGCGCCGTATTATGCGGCGATGTCCTTCCTCAAGGCGGGCGGCGGCTATGCGCGCCTGGCGACGCCGCGCTCACTGGCTCCGGTTCTGGCGAGCCACGGCGGCGAGATCGTTTATCTGCCACAGCGCGAAACGGAGGCAGGCAGCTTGGCGCTGTCCAACCAGGCCGATCTGCTCAACATAATCGAGAAGATGGATTTCGTCGTGATGGGGCCTGGCTTGTCGCTGCAAGAGGAGACGCAACAACTGGCGCGCGAGTTGGCGGCGAAGATCGAAAAGCCGCTTTTGGTCGACGGCGACGGCCTGACCGCGGTGCATCAGGAGCCGGACTGCCTGCGCCGGCGGAGCGCGCCGACTGTCTTGACGCCGCACCTGGGCGAGATGGCGAAGCTCACCGGTCGCTCCGTACCGGAGATCGAGGCGGACCCCATCACGACGCTGCGGGCTGTGTGCCGCGACCTCAGGGCGATGGTGGTGATGAAGGGGGCGCACAGTTTGATCGGCTGCCCGGACGGGCGCGTCTACGTGAACTTGTCGGGCAACTCCGGTATGGCGACAGCCGGGTCGGGCGATGTGCTGACCGGCAGCATTGCGGCGATGGCCGGGCTGGGGTTGCCGGTCGAGGAAGCGGTGCGCATGGGTGTGTTTGTTCACGGTCTGGCCGGCGATCGCGCCGCAGCGTTCATCGGGGAGGACGGCATGACCGCGAGCGATGTGTTGGCCTATTTGCCTGAGGCCGTAAGGCTTCTGCGCACGCCGGAGAGTTTGCCTGCCAGCTATTACGGACCGCCTGTTGTGTAGGGTTAAGGGGGTGGCGGAGGCGCACTATGTGCTTGGGGATTCCTGAGAGAAGATCCGCGCCTCTAGTATTGCGAGATTCTTCAGTTCGCCAACGCTCGCTTCAGAATGACAGAGACATAGCGAACACGCTATTCGGAGCCTTGCCACGAATTGCACGAATGATGCCGCAAGATGCTTCGTGCAATTCGTGGCGCAGATATACGGATCAGATGTCAACCGCGGCCGAGGTACGCCTGCTGCGTCGGCAGGACGATGGCCTCCAGCATGTTCACATGCAACGGCAGCGCCGCCATCGTGACGGCCGCGGCGGCCAACTCGTCGACCGTCATCATCGGTTCCTGGTCTTGGTCTCTGTCGCCGGCTGCGCGGCGTTCTGTGAGCACATTGCCGGGGTGCAGCATGCTGGCGACAACGTTGAAGTCGCGGCCTTCAAGCGCCATCGACTTGGTCAGACCGACCAGCCCGTGTTTGGCGGTGTTGTAGGGCGCGGCATTGGGACGGCACATCTGCGCAGAGATGGAGCCGATGTTGATGATGCGCCCGCCGCCCTGCCGTTTCATGATGCGCATGGCCTCGCGCCCGCAGAGGAACGGCCCGGTCAGATTCACGTCCAGCACCTTGCGCCAGGTTTCCAGCGTGAGTTCTTCGAGCGGGCCGCCGTCGAACACCCCCGAGTTGTTGATGAGGATGTCGACGCGGCCGAATTGTTCCAGGACGGCTGCGAAGAGTGCGCTGACCTGGCCTTCGTCGGTGACGTCCGTGGGCGCGACGCGGATGGGCGCGCCTGTAGGCGCCAGTTCTGCGGCTGTCGCCTCTAGGTTGGCGCGGTTGCGCGAGGCGAGGATCAGCGATGCGCCTTCATGCGCAAAGGCGCGGGCGATGCCTTTGCCGATGCCTGTGCCCGCGCCGGTGATAATCGTGACCTTCCCTTCCAGCAGTCCCATTTGCGTTCTTCTCTCCTTGTGCACCAAGATCGTGCCGCCGCTTCTACCCAATCGCGTCGAGTTTGGCCGTGTCTTCGGCGCTCAGTTCGAGTTTGAGCGAAGCGAAGTTGTCCTGCGCATGCCCCACGTCGCTTGTTTTGGGGATGGTGATCACGCGCGGCTGGTCGATGAGCCAGCGGAGTCCCACCTGTGCGGGAGATACGCCGTGGCGCCGCGCGATCTCTACAACTTGCGGATGTCGCAGCACGCCGTCTTTGAGCGGGGAATAGGCGGTGAGCAAGATGTCGTGTTCCTGGCAGTAGGCCAACACGCCGTTGCTAACCGGCTCGCGGTGGAGCAGATTGTAGCGCACCTGGTTGGTTAGGAGCGGGGTTTCGCACAGGCGAACGGACTGCTCCATGAGCGGCACGTCGAAATTGCTGACGCCTACATGCTTAATCTTGCCCTCGCTCACGAGTTGGTTGAGAGCGCGGAAGGTGTCTTCGAGCGGAATAGCAGGGTTAGGCCAGTGAATCAGATAGAGGTCTACGTAATCGATGCCGAGGCGGCCCAAGCTGCCGGCGCAAGAGCGCAGTACGTCATCATAGCGCAGGTGCTCGGGCGATACTTTAGTGGTGATGAAGAGATCGTCGCGGTTGTACCCCTTTATCGCCTTGCCGACCAGCTCTTCGGTGTGCGTCGCGCCGTAGCCCTCGGCGGTGTCGATGTGGGTATAGCCCATGTCGATGAACCGGCGCATGGCCGCGACCAGCTCCTCGTCCTGCGAGGGATCCGGCGTGGAGCCGCCGCCCATCTGCCAGGTGCCGAAGCCGAGCGCGGGGATCTGTTGGCCGTTGGGCATGGTTTCGTAGATCATTGAGATGCTCCTTTTCACTCTATACTTGTTTGCCGTGTACTAGCTGTTATGTACGCGCCTAGAACTTAGGCTGTTCGGTAATTACGACAGGGTCGCGCCCGCGCAGGAAGTCGAAGTCGGCGCCGGCGGGCGCTTGGGTGACGTGGCGCAGGTAGAGATCGCCGTAGCCGCGTTGGTAGTGCGGGGCGGGCGGCTGCCATTCTTGGCGGCGGCGCGACAGCTCCGCCTCGTCAACATGCAGCGTCAGCGAGCGCTTGGGTGCGTCCAGTTCGATCTCGTCGCCGTCGCGTACCAGAGCGAGGGGGCCGCCGACTGCGCTCTCCGGGGCCACATGCAGCACGATGGTTCCGTAGGCTGTGCCGCTCATGCGTGCATCGGATATGCGCACCATGTCGCGCACGCCCTGTTGCAGCAGTTTCTGCGGGATGGGCAGGTTGCCGACTTCGGGCATGCCCGGCCCGCCGATTGGCCCGCAGTTCTGCAGCACAAGCACATCCTCCGGACGGACGTCGAGATCAGGGTCGTTGAGCCGGGCGCGCAGGTCGTCCATGCCGCGGAAGACGACGGCGCGGCCGCGGTGGCACAGCAGATGGGGTGAGGCGGCGGCGTGTTTGATCACCGCGCCGTCGGGGGCGAGGTTGCCGCGCAGGATCGCCAAGCCGCCCTCGGCGAAGTAGGCGTTGTCGAGCGTGCGGATCACGTCGGGCTGGATGATGTCTGCGTCGCGAACGTTTTCGGCAAGCGTGCGGCCTGTGACGGTGAGCGCGTCGCCGTGGAGCAGGGGCAGCAGTTGCTTGAGCACGGCGGGGATGCCGCCGGCATAGTGCAGGTCCTCCATCTGATATTGGCCGGTGGGGCGCAGATTGGCGATTACGGGCGTGCGGCGGCTGATGCGGTCGAACAGCTCCAGGGGCAGGTCGATGTCGAGGCGACCGGCGATGGCGGGAAGGTGAACGACGGCATTGGTGCTGCCGCCGATGGCGCAAAGCAGGGTGATGGCGTTCTCGAAGGCTTCTTGCGTCATGATCTGGGAGGGACGCATTCCCTCACGCGCCAGTTCGACGATGCGCCGTCCCGTCTGTTCGGCCAGGCGCATGCGCTGTGCGTCTACGGCCGGGGTTGCGCCGACGCCGGGCAAGGCGATGCCAAGCGCTTCGAGCAGCGAGTTCATGGTGGACGCCGTGCCCATGACCATACAGTGGCCCGGCCCGCGGAAAACGGCGTCTTCAGCGGCACGGTAGGTGTCGGCGGAGATGGCCCCCGCCGTGTACTCGGCGGTGAGACGCCGGCAGTCTGTGCAGGCGCCGACGATCTCGCCGCGGAAGTGACCGTTGAGCGCCGGGCCGCCGGAGAGAACCATGGCAGGTACGTCGGCGCTAGCCATGCCCATGACCGCGGCGGGCGTGGTCTTGTCGCAGTTGACGAGCAGCACTACGCCGTCCAGGGGCTGACCGCGTATCATCTCCTCCGTATCCATGGCCGCTAGATTGCGGTAGAGCATGGAGGAGGGGTTGAGGTAGATTTCGCCGAGCGAGATGGTCGGGAACTCCAGGGGAAAGCCGCCGGCCTGCCACACGCCGCGCTTGACCGCATCGGCTAACGGGCGGAGGTTGGCGTTACAGTTGTTGATTTCGCTGTAGGTGTTGCAGATGCCGATCAGCGGGCGCTGCATGTCGGCATCGTCGTAGCCCATCGCTTTGGTGAAGGCGCGGTGGGTGAAGCCGGCGACATGGCCTTCGTTGAAGAACGCCAGGCTGCGCGAGTCAACGTGTTTAGAAGATTGTGAACCCATCCTTGCTCCTTGGCGGCGCGTGGTGCGCCGGCGTGTTGTTGCGGCGATTGGCCGCCGCCGATCGGTTGAGCTATTTTGTTAGTAGGCGTCCTCTTCGGGATGTGATTGCCCCAGCCTCCAGACGTAGCGCGGGCTATAGCCGAAAGCCTGTTGTGCGCGGAGGCAACTCATGGGCGATGCGCGTGCGGGCAAAGGTGCGCGGATTTCTGTTGCGTCTCCGAAATGAGTGCGCACCAGGTCCGGCGCAGCGGCGGGCAGAACGATTTCCGGCCCTGTAATGTTATAGGGGCCGGACGGGACGCTTTCGGCTTCGAGCGCCTGCCGGCACGCGACGGCGGCATCACGGGCGTCGGTGCGCGTCCACAGCAGCCAGCCGCCCGCAGCGGGATCGGCTGCCATCTGCTCGATCTCCGCGGCGATCCGCGCGGGCGCACGCACGCCCATGAAGCGAAATGAGAGCATGGTTATGCCGTAGCGGGCGACGAAATAGTCCGCGGCGGATTCGCCAGCGATTTTTGCCAGGGCGTAGCAGTTGGCGGGCCGCGCCGGGTGGTCCTCGTCGACAGGGACATAGCGCGGCGGCGCGGCGGCGAAGCCGTACACCTGCGCGCTCGATGCGTTGATGATGCGCCGGATGCCGAGGTCGGCGCAGGCTTGGAAAACGTTATAGGCGGCGCGCACATTGTCGCCGTAGACGCGGTGATCGGGGACAAGGCCGGCGTCAGACCATGCGCCGAGGTGGACGACGGCTTCGGCGTGAGAACGGGCTAGGCTTTGATAGACATCGCCGGCATCGGTCAGGTCGGCGCGCATGAAAGAATGCATGAACGACGCGCGTCCATCGGACGGCGGAGCGATGTCGACGCCGGCGACGCAATGGCCGGCTTGGGCTAATTCTCGGACTACGTAGCGACCAATCTGGCCGCTGCTGCCGGTGACAAGGATGTTCATGGCTGCCGCCTTGACGAAAGCGCTGCGTAAACGGTATCTCGGCGCAGCAGGCGATATGGCATGCTGCCGCAACCGGCGATAATCATACCACAGGTCAGCGGCGACCGGGTTGTGACGCCTTATGGGGGCATGTTCAGCTTGGGCCGAGGCGGGATTGGCCCAAGCAGTGGGCGGCGAGGGCTAGGAGGGCGATCTCGATGACGGCGAGCGCTGCAAACGCGAGGAGCAATGCCGGGTCTGTGAACGATTCTAGAGCGCCAACGCTCATCATGCGATGCCAAAGATCGGGTCGATACTGGGCGATCGCCTGACCGATTACGAGGAGGAGGCCGGTGAGAGAGAGAACGGCTGCGATGGCGCTTTGTTGAGCGTGGCGGGCGCTGGAGGAGCGCAAGGAGGCTACTGCGCCGAGCGTCGCGGCCAGCAAAGCCGAGAGCAAACTAAGCGCGGTGAGCGGCAAGAGTGCATTGAGCGGTATCGCGCCGGGGCCGCGTGTAATTGCCTGAATGATGGCGCTCAAGGCTAGGGTCAGCAGTGCGATCAGCCAGGCAACGAGTGCAGCCGCGCTGACCTTGCCCAGCAGGATGGCGTCGTTCGACAAACGCGTGACGTAGAGCGCGTCGAGCGTATGGCGCTCCCGCTCGCCGGCGAAGGTGTCTGCCACGACGATGGCGGCGGGCAACCACGGCAGCCATATCCACAGCAGAGGGCCGGCAGGGTGCGCGCTCCAACCGACGCCGAAACGCCACGGAACAATGATGCCGAAGATGACTAGAATGAGCAGTGTACTGATGATGCCGCTCAATCCCTGGCTGCGGAAGGAGCGCAATTCGTGCAAGTCCTTGCGCATTACAGTCCAGGCATCCTGGATCATGGATGTTTCTCCAGGCGTCGCGACTGTTGCACGAGCGACGTGAAAGCGGCTTGGAGGGAGACGCGATTCTTTTTGACTTCTTCCACGTCGGCGCTGGATTCGACCAGCAGGCTGACGAGGGGGGCGGTGTCCACATTGCCGATCAGGTCGACGGCAAGTCCGTTGTCCAGCCGGTGGATGGCAGCGATTTCCGGGCGACGGGCGAGGAGGGCGACGACTTCGTCGGTGAAGCCGCGCCCGATAATTTCGAGTCGGGGCCGGGCGCCGGCTGTGCAGATTTCGCCGATTGGCCCGTCTGCAAGCAGGACGCCGCGGTTAATGACGGCGACGTGGGTGCAAAGCGCCTCGGCTTGGGCCAAGTTGGTGGTGGTGAGCACAACGGTCATGGCCTCCGCCGCGGCCGCCTCCGCCAGATCGCGCTGAATTGAAGCGGCTGCGAGCGGGTCTAGACCGGCGGTCGGTTCATCGGCGAAGAGGATGGATGGGCGATGGAAGATGCTGCGGGCGATGCAAAGCCGCTGCCGTAAATCGCGGCTCCAGCTTTGGACCAACTCGCTGCGACGCTCCCAAAGGCCAAGGCGTGCTAGTAATTGGCGGGCGCGTGCCCGGCGTTCAGTTGCCGGCATGCGCCAGATGCGGCCATAGAATTCGAGATTTTCGAGCGCAGAGAGATTCGCGTAGAGCGAGCAGGTTTCGAGCACCGCGCCGGATCGTTCGCGGATCATATCCGCCTCGGTCACTGTGTCGAAACCGAGGACGGAGGCGCGGCCGGAGGACGGTTTCAATAAGCCGAGCAAGAGACGGATGGCAGTGGACTTGCCTGCGCCATTTGGACCGATCAAGCCGAAGACGGCCCCGGTTGGAACGGTAAGATTCAGAGAGTTGACGGCGATTGTCGAGCCGAATGTTCGCGTTAGGTCCTGCGTGCGAACGGCAAATTCTCCCACGGAATTCCCCCGCATGTTGGGCAACCGGAGCCTGATTCCCATAGTAGGCAGTATACAGGGCGGTGACAAGCGCGTATAGGGACACTTGTCACCAAGCCTGGGGGACAAACGCCATATGAAAAGGCGGGACAATCCGGTTGGGCTAGGTTCGCGGGGAGAGAGGTGCAGAGACGGTGATGCGCGTACCGCGACCTGGATCGCTATCCACTTCCAGCGCGCCGTCTAGATTTTGGGCGCGTTCGGCCATGTTGCGCAAGCCATGACCGGATTGGACGTCAGCGGGATTGCGGTAAAAGCCGATGCCGTCGTCTTCGATGGATAGCTCTAGGCGCTGGTCTGTTTGACGCAGGCCGATGCGTACGGTCGAGGCGTGGGCGTGCTTACGCACGTTGATCAGCGCTTCCTGCACGATATGCAGCAGCTCACTGCTTTGTTGGGGCGTGACTGTGGCGGCTGTTGCCGGGTCGATGTCGACGAAAACCGTCAGCATCGAGTAGTTTTCCAGATCGCGCACCAGTTCTTCGATGCCTTGGGCCAGATCGCGCGTGCGCAACTGATGTGAGTGCAGATCGTGAATGTAGGTGCGTATGTCGCGGATGACGTTGTTGAGGCTGTTGATGGCGTTGGCGATTCGTTCGCGGGCCAGCGCCGGGTCTGCGTCGAGGCGGTGCTGCGTGTCGTCCAGCATGAGGCCTATGGCGTAGATCGACTGGATCACGCCGTCGTGCAGGTCCATGCCGATGCGCTCGCGTTCGCTCAGCACCGCGATTTGGCGATTCTGACGGTAGAGTTGTGCGTTCTCGATGGCGATGGCGACCTGAGCGGCGAACATTTCCAAGATTTCCTGGTCCTCTTGGCTAAATTCGGCGGGAGGCGTCGACGCTTGAGAGTTTACGACGCCGGATTCGGGCAACTTGTCGGCGACGTAGAGGTTGCCGAAGACGCGTCCTTTTGACATAATCGGCACGCCCAGAAACGATTCCATACGAGGATGATGAAGCGGGTAGCCTGCAGCCCGCACGTCGCGGCTGATGTGGGGGACGCGAAGGGCGCGGCCGTGAAAGAGCGACTGGCCGAGGATGCCTTCTCCTTTGGGCGGGGCGCCGATTCGGGCTTGGACTTCGGGGGGGATGCCGGAGGTGATGAACTGCTCGATCTGTAGCCCGTCGTGGTCCAGAATGCTGAGCGCGCCGTAGCGTGCACGGCTCAACTCGCGGCTCAGGTCGACGACTTTTTGGAGGATAGCGCGCAACTCATGTTCGGTCGCAAGGGCCATGCTGGCTTCATGAAGCGCTTCGAGGTGTTGAGTTCGCCGGCGCACTTCGGCGTCTCGCCGCTCAAGCGCGCGGGCGATCACGTGCCAGAAGATGGCGCTGCCCGCGGCCACAAGCGCCAACTCTGCGGCGATGTCGGCTGCGGTGACGGGCAGACCGAAGCCGAAACGGCGCACAGCGATCAACGCCGCCCAGCAGACGATGGCAAGGGCGATTCCCATAGCCCCTAGATATTGCGTGCGTACGGCGAACTTCGTGAGCAACCTCCGGCCTTGATGCGATCTTATGGTAAAATGTATCCGAATTATAGCCGTCGCTGTCAGTATCGGTCAACGCGCGAAAGTTGCGCGGAATTGGGCCATGCGCGCTGCAAGATGGATGACGGCGGGCCGGTTGTGAACGGGATTGTTCAGACCGGGAATGCATGACAAAAACGTCGGGCGGCTTAGCGCGCCGGACTTTGGGGGTGTGGAGGCGGTTACGTTGTATAGCGGCAATAACGATACGCGTTTGCGGATTCTTTTGGTGGATGATCACGAGGTGGTGCGCTTAGGATTGCGGGCCTTACTGTCTCGCTATCCGCAGTTCGACGTGGTGGCGGAGGCGAGCGACGGCGAGGAGGCGCTTGAAAAGACGCTTTACTTCGAGCCCGACGTGGTGGTGATGGACATCCGTCTGCCGGGCAAAAGCGGCGTTGAAGCGACTGAGGAGATCATGCGCGCCCGTCCTGAAACGCGCGTCGTTATGCTGACATCGTACGCAGAAGACGACGTCCTGTTCGATGCGATTGCTGCAGGCGCGGCGGGATATGTGCTCAAGCAGATTGGAAGCGATGACTTAGTGCGGGCGTTGATGACGGTGGGCAGAGGCGAATCGCTGCTCGACCCCGCGGTGACGCAGAAAGTCTTTCAGAAGATGCGCAGCAATGCGCGTCAGGCGGAAGACGAGTACTTTTCTATGTTGACCGAGCAGGAGTTGACCATTCTGGCGTTGATGACGGACGGGTTGACAAACAAGGAGATTGCCCGCCGCGTGTTCTTGAGCGAGAAGACCGTGCGCAACTATGTCAGTTCGATCCTCAACAAGCTGAACGTCACCTCGCGAGCGGAAGCGGCGGTCTATGCGGTGCGCCATCACATCGAAGGTCATGTGCGTGAAAATGGGGACGACGAGGCGAGCGAGCAGGAATAGCGGCAGCGGCTCGATAGGCGGCGCGAGGTCGACATGGCGACAATCACCAGTCTGAAGGTACAGAAAAATGACAACGAGCGCGTGAGCGTGTTTCTCGACGGGGAGTATGCCTTTTCGGTCAGCTTGTTGGCGGCGTCTGCGCTGAAAAAAGGTCAGGCGCTTTCGGCGGCGAAGATTGCGCAGCTTAGGGAGGAAGGCGCAGCGCATTTGGCGTACCAGCGGGCTGTACGCTATCTGGGTTTCCGGCCGCGCAGCAAGGCGGAGATCGAGAGTTACTTGCGCGACAAGGGTGCATCTGCGGAAGTGATTGGGGAGGTTGTTGCGCGTCTGGTGAGTCGCGGTTATTTGGATGATGCGGAGTTTGCGCGCTTTTGGGTCGAAGATCGCACGCGTTTCCGCCCGCGCGGCAGACGGGCGCTGCGCTACGAGCTGCAGCAGAAGGGCCTAGCCCGCGAAGACATCGACGCCGCGCTGGAGGGGTTGGCCGAAGATGAGGCCGCCTGGGACGCGGTGTCGGCCAAACTGGAGCGCTGGCAAGGGCTGGAGGAGCGGGATTTCCAGCAGAAGGTGATGGCTTATCTCAGCCGGCGCGGGTTCGACTACGACATCTGCCGTGAAGTTGGCGAGCGAGCCTGGGCGCAGGTTCAGGTTGGTTCGGCCGGAGCAGGCGAAACGAGCGGTTAGGTGCGGCGTTCCACGATTGCCTGGCCGTTGGTCAGGCTGGTTACGGCGGCGATGAAGTCCTCCATGTGTTCCTCGGGCAGCTTGATGTGAAAGGTAACGTCCACCGCATAGTCTTCCGACAGCGCTTCCGCTTCGAAGTCGGGCAGCGTGCGCTTGACGGGCGTGACCGCTGCGTAGTCGATCATGACATCCAACTCTACATAGGGTATTTTCTCCACAAGCGGCAGAGAGGCCAGCGCAGCTTGGACGCCGCCGCTGTAGGCTCTGACTAAGCCGCCTTTGCCGAGCAGAGTCCCGCCGAAATAGCGGGTCACCACGGCGCATACGTCTCCGACGCCGCTGTGGAGAAGCGTCGTCAGCATGGGGCGACCGGCTGTGCCGTGAGGTTCGCCGGCATCGCTCATGCCGACCTGAGCGGTGCTGCCGGGAGGGCCGACGACGTAGGCCCAGCAGTTGTGGCTGGCATCGGCGAACTCGGCGCTGATTTCGGCAATGAAGGCGCGCGCCTCTTCGACGGTCGGCGCGTAGCCGATAGTCGTGATGAAGCGACTGCGCTTGATTTCCTCTTCCGTCCGGCGGGGGGAGGCTGGGATCGGGTAACGGGTCGGGGTATTTGCCATGCTGCGGTATGCTAGTTGCGAGTCATTTGGCGGCGGAAGCCGGCAAGGGGTGCGCCCGGTTGACGTTCCATCTAGGCTAGGCTGTTAGGCTAACCCCACCGTCCGCCATACAGGTAATCGTCTTCTTCTTCGCCTTCGTCTTCCAATTCTTCGTCGTCATCATCGTAGTAATCGAGATAGTCTGACTCATCCTCGTCGTCATCGTCGATGAAGAGCAGGTCGTTGTCGTCCTCGTCTTCATCGACGTCTAGTTTTTCGTCGTCGAAGTCCTCTTCCTCGTCATCATCCTCGCTATCATCCTCGTCATCATCGAGGTCGTCGTCGAGATCCTCGTCTTCCTCGTCATCCTCTTCCTCGTCATCCCCGATTTCGTCATCGTCGTCGTCAAGGTCGTCGTCGAAGTCCAAATCGTCTTCCTCCTCTTCCTCGTCGCCGAAATCGATGTAGATGTCGTCGTCATCCAGTTCGTCGAACGCGGCGACATCGCGCCAGAGATCGTCCGAAATCGCCGTAGCCGGCGGAGCGCCATACATGTCGGGTATCCTTGGGGTTGAGCCGAAAAGGCTGTCCGATTACGAAAGTGCCGGATTGGGGCCGCGTAGGGCGTGAAAACCAGGAAATGCGGCCTGCGTCACTATTTGATTATATGATTGCGTATGGACATTGGCGAAATAGGTTTACGGCGCGCGCATGGGGGAGAGCCGAGAAGGGGCGTTTCGCAAATTGCGGCTTTTTTCGGGCGGGATGCGGCGTTGACAAAGCAGGCTCCTCGCGCTAAAATTCTTGTCATGATGAAACCCGGCGACAACGATTCATTGCAATTACGTTCATTATCCACTCTGATTGGGTACATAACGGGACCGAAAGCCGAACAGCCGGTCGGCGTTCGCGTCGTTGAGCCGCCGCCCGGAACGCGCCAATACCAGCGAGGTAATATGTATGGGGTGGTTGACCTTTCCGGCGGCCATCCCGACAAGGAAGTCATTGCCGATCACCTGCTGACTGTGATGCAGCGCAGCTACTACTCATCTAAGGGAAGCCAATCGCAGGTGATGATCGGCGCGGTGCGGGCTGCACAGCAGTCGCTGCGCGAGATCAACCTGCGGCATCCTGAGCACGCGTTGCAGGCGGGCGTCTTGTGTGCAGCTTTACTTAATGGGCGTTTGATGGTGGTGACGAGCGGTTCGGCGATGGCGCTGGTGCGGGTGAGTGATCGGGTTCACATGTTCCCGTCCGAGTTGGGAGGGGTTCCGCAGTCGAACGATGAGGCGGATGAGGCGGTCGAGGTCTTCCGTCAGGATTTGACGCGCGATGACGTCGTGTTTGTGGGGGGCGGCAGTTGGCTTTCCCACATTCCTATCAAGGGGTTGGCGGGCATCGTGGCGTTTACGAATGCGGATAATTGTGCGGATGCAGCGGATGAGCTATACAGCCACGGCGGGGACGGCAGTCCGCCGGGCTTGCTGATCGTGCTGGTTCCGAATCCGAATGCGCCCCAGGGCGGCCCTCAGTCGCGCGGGCCAACGCCGCCCAAGCCGCGGAGGCCGCGATCAGGCGGGCTTCCCACGGCCTTGAGCGCGCCGCCCCCCCCGCGGACGCCGCCGCCGCCTCAGAGCCCTTCGCCGCCTCCATCCGCTGCGCTTGACGACGCGAGCCGATCGCTACAGATGGAAGCCGTTGCGCCTGAGGGACCGGCTATCCCGCCTCTTTTTGAGAATGAGGATGTTGAGGAAAAGCGACCGGCCAAGTCGTTGTCGCTTTCGGGGGCCGGGGTTTCGGTCAAGCGCTTCTTGACGCGCATGTTGCCGGACCGCAGCGGCTCGGAGGTCGCCGAAGCGGAAGAGGTTCCGGCGGACATGCCGACGCAAGTCGAGGCGTTGCCGGCGGAGGATGCAGTCGCCGGCTATGGAGTGGAGGCGGCGGCAGGCGAGCCGGCAAATGAGCCGTCAGCCGAGTCAAAACCGCCCCCGCCATTGCCCGAAATTGAGCCGTTTACAGCGCCTGCGCCCGCCTCCGGGACGCGGGCGCGTGTGTTTATCTTGCTGGCGCTGGTCATTTTGGCTTTGGCCCCGACGATTGTCGCGCTGCGATATTGGGAAGAAGGCGCGAGCCGGCGCGCAGAGGCCGAGCAGCTCACTGCTGCGGCGGATGCAAAGCTGATTGCAGCGTTGACATCTTTGGATTTGGGTGATAAGCCCGGCGCGCGTGAGGCGCTGCTGGAGGGTCGGGAATACCTATCGGCCGCGATTGCGCTTGACGGCAGCAACGAAGCGCGCAGCCGGTTGGCGGCGGACATTGAGCAGGAACTTCAGGAAGTGCTCAGCATCCAGCCGCTGTATAGACTGACCACGCCGCTCGTCACATTCTCGCCAGAAGCGCGACCACAGCGTGTGCGCGTGGCCGACGGCGGCATTTATATTTTGGATGCAGGGCGGCAGGTCGTTTTGCGCTATCGCTACGACGCTTCATCCGGCGAGGTGCTGGACGATGAGCCGCAGATCATCCTCGAGCAAGGAAAAATCGTGGATGACGTGACTGTCGGGTCGCTCGCCGATATGACGTGGCTTGACCTCAATCCCGGCGTGGTGGAGCGGCCCAGTCTGCTGGTTCTAGACCGCAACAATAATCTTTTCCGCTATGACCCGCGCGTTGAAGGCGCCCGCCTGATGGACATTGACGGTCAAACGGATTGGCGCAGCGCGTCACAGGTGCAGACATATTTTGGGCGGATATATGTGGCCGACGAGGGGCAGAATCAGATATTCCGCTACGACCCGGCTCAGCCCGAAGCGGAACCTGATCCGTGGTTCCGCCCGGAGACATTAGTCAATTTGGCCGGCGTGATTTCGATGGAGATCGACGGCGACATTTGGCTGCTCTTTGGCAACGGCAACATTCTGCGCTACCGCAACCGCGAACAATTGCCCTTCTCTCTGGAGGCGGGCGCGGAATTGGCGGAAGAGCCGGTCGAGTTATATGTGACCAGCGAAGAGCGTCGTCAGATCTATCTGGCGGACGCGGGCGAAGATCGCATACTCGTCTATTCTAAGGACGGCGTATTTGAGAAGCAACTCAAGGCTGCCGAAGGCGATCTGTTACGCGGGCTGAGCGGCATCTACATCGACGAGATCAACGAGACGCTTTATATCCTCACGAAAACTGGTTTGTACACGCATCCTCTATTGTAGACTCGGTTTTGGGCGTGCGATTGGCGGGAGGCGGAAATTGCCGGGCTGCTCGCTGTCCATGCTATAATGCGGGCCTATGATGGAACAGGATCCGCCGGGATTGTCCCGAATTATGCGCAGGCTCGTGGCCGGAAGCCGGGGGCGTGCGTTCGCGTTTGCCGCAATATATAGCGTGTTCATTCTTGCGGTTGCCGTCATTGGCGGCAATCTTTTGCACGAATGGGCGCGGCAGCGCATATTGAACCAGTCGTCTCTTTCGGTCGTCACCGACCTAAGCGCCTATATTGAGGGCGCAGCCGAAGGGGAGACTCCTTCGGCTGCCGAGGGCGCGGACGATGCGGCTGCTGCGCCGGCCGGCGAGCAAATGGGGCAGGACGACGTGCGGTCAGTGAATGTGCCTGCGATTAACGTGCTTCTGCTTGGCACAGACGCTCGCCCGGACGAAGTTGATGCACCCCGCACCGATACGATGATCCTGGCCAGCTTGGACCCGCAGAGCCAGTCGCTTGGTCTGCTGTCACTGCCGCGCGACCTGTGGCTGCCGATCCCCGGCTTGGGTTTTTCCAGCAAGATCAACACGGCGTATCAACTCGGCGAGACGGAAGGTTATCCGGGCGGCGGGCCGCAACTGGCTAAGGATACGGTGGGCAGCTTCATCGGCCAGCCGGTGCAGTATTATGCGCGCGTGAACTTCCAGGGGTTCGTCGAACTGATTGATCTGATCGGCGGCGTGGATGTGGTCGTGCCGGCGACGATCCATGATGACCAATACCCGACCGAGGACTACGGTTATCAGACGTTCCATCTCGACGCCGGCATCCAGCATCTGGATGGAGAGACGGCGTTGAAGTACGTGCGCACGCGTAACATCGACGACGACTATTCGCGGGCGCGACGCCAACAGCAGGTGATCCGGGCCGTGACGGATAAGGTGTTGCGCGCCGATATGCTGCCTACGCTGCTGCCCAAGTTGCCGCGCCTGCTCTACACCATGCGCAGCAGCATCGAGACGGACATTCCAATGGCGATGATGCTGGATTTTGCGAACTATGCGCGCGGCGCCGCCTTGCGCGATGTTCGACAGCTTGTCTTGGACAATCACTATGGCGAAGAGACCTACGCGGAAAACGGCGCGTGGATCTTGTTGCCTGATCGGGCATTGGTGCGGGGTGCGTTGACGGACTTTTTCGCCCCGCCCAGCGCCGGCAGTTCGGTGGCGCAGTCCGGCACGGACTGGATTCGTATCGAAGTGCTTAATGGGACGGGCGAGCCGGGGGTAGCGGCCAGGACGCGTGATATGCTCGAAGCCCAGGGGTGGCGGGTGGTGTCGATCGGCGATGCTGACCGCAGCGACTACGGGCGTACGTTGATCATCAACTACGGCGTGCCCCAGGAACTGGTTGACCAGGTGGGCACGGACCTTGAGATCCAGCCTAACCTGTCCAGTTTGAACGGCCTGAATTCCAGTTCGCCGGTCGATGTGCGCATTGTGGTGGGGCGCGATTTCCTTACGACGAGCCAATAAGCGCTGCCTGCGCAAACTGACGATGAACCAAGACACGGGACGCGGCTCTCGTGTTTTTTTCGTGGGGTTAGTGTTGCGGTTCTGGAGCCTGCCAGACCGCGAAGATCGCCAACTGACGGCCTGCAGGGATACCGCCGCCGCAGACGGCTTCGGCGGCCCCGCACGGAGCCCAACTCCAGGGCCCTGATAGGCCTCGGCCAGGCGAAAAACGACTGTCGGCGCCGACGACAAGATGCGCCCACCCGCTGTCGGGGTCCGCGGGGCGGCGGATTGCCCCTGCGCCGCCTTGCGCTTGCAGACTTTCCAGCCCAGTCCGTGAGAAGAGTATATCTTGTGCAGGGATAAGCCGGCCTTCTGCGTCGCACACCGCCGCGTAGAGCTTGGCGCAAAGGCCCGCACCGGCGTGGCCGATGGTCGCGTCGTGCGGGATGCGGTAATCTTCTGACGCCCAATCCGGCAGGGCGCCGGGCGTCTCGTGCGTGCAGTTCGCATCGATGACAGCGGTGAACAGGTCCTTGACGATCAGGGCCCCTTGGCCGTGAATGGGATCGGAGGCGGCGGGAAGGGGACGAACGGCTAGGCCATAGTAGGACGTCCACCGGCTGAGGCGTCGTCGCAGCGGGTGGGTGAGCGCGCCGGGATAGATGCCGTCGCCTGCGGCGGCGGACAGCCGTTCCTCCAACTCGGCGCGAGGGAAGGCCTGCCACACGACAAATGTAGAGACGTGATGTTTGTTCGGAAGCCCGCCGCCGCAGACTACTTCTGCCGCGCCGCCGGGGGCCCAACACCAGGGGCCGGATTCGTTGCGCTCCGGGGCGAAGGAACTGCTGCCGGCTAGGGGCAGGTTGGCCCAGCCGGATTGAGGCTTGACGCAGATCGTGGTGTAGCCGTCGTAGTCGGGGTCTCCAAGACGCTCGAAGCCATCTGACCAATAGGTGATGCGCACGTCGCGCGCCAGCCTGCCGTCGAGACCGATGACTGCGCCGAATAGGTGATGATCTGCGCCCGCCTCTAGGAATTCGGGAGTGTAGTAGCTGTCTTTGGCCCACTGCGGCACGTCATCGGGACGACCTGCGATCTGCCAGGAGCCGTTGGCGGTCATGAAGACGTCCTTGACGACGTAGGCGATGTCGCCTTCCTGGCGGTCGGGGCGCTCGTCGACGCGCTTGATCTGCATGTGATAGGCGGCGAAGCGTGAGTCTGTGCGCAACTCAATCAGCGGCTCGTAGCCGGGGGGCGAAGGCGGCGCGTTGCAGCCGCCGGCGCCGCTGTCCGGCAGGGCTTCTACGCCGGGATCGTGTGCATGTTCGACGTCGCAGGGAACGATGTCAGTCACGTCGACGTCGACGTTGGCCCAGACGCCGCGGTCGGCGTGCAGCGCCAGCGTGTCGGCGAACGTTCCTTCGATATCATAGCTGCCCCAGGGCGGGTAATGGCCGAGCGTAAAGAGCGAGCATCCGATCATGCGGCCGGAGTAGCGTTCGAGGTAGGCGGCGGCCTTGGCGAGTTGGTTGAAGTAGCCATGCTCGTCGGTAAAGTCGCGCCAGCCGCTGGGCGCGCCGCCTCGAATGAGGCCGTCGACGCCAAATTCCGTGACGGCGAACTGGAGGCGCTTAAAGGGCAGGCGGCGCAAGATCTGGTGTTCCAGACGGTGGATGTACCAGTCGTATAGATTGTTCGGCCCCCACAGGTCGGGCATGCCGTATTGGTGCAGGGCGACGATGTGGCCTTGAGCTTCGGCGCGGCGCAAGGCGGGATAGAGCAGCCGCCAGTGCGACAGCCGTGCGGGTTCGGGCAGGTCGGGGTTGCCGACGCTGAAGCCAAATAGCGCGCAGCGGTAACTGTGGCCGGCAGGTTCCGCCTCGGCCAGGCGCATGCGTTCCAGCTCAAAGCGGTTGAGCAGCGGAAGGCTGTCGCCGTCCTGGAGGATTTCGTTGGCGAATTGCCAGTAGTCGACGTCGGGCGAGACGCGCGGCAGGGTCTTTTCGTGGGCCCAGCGGGCGGCTTCCAGCGGGTCTGTGCGGATGCGTTGCATGATGACATGATCCGCCTCGAAGACGCGGCCAATGATGACGGAGTCGGGGCAGGCTTGGCGCAGGAGACGCATCTCGTCGGGGTTGGGATCGACGACGACGATTTGGCGCGGCTGCCATCGACGCAGCAGGTCGAGACGCCGGTGGACGCCGCCGATGATATGCGGCCCGACCAGCGGGCCGCGTCCGCGCGTGAGCCTGTGCAGATAGGGGGCGGGATCGGTGTAGCCGCACCAACCGTCCGCCGGCGAATAGGGGATGATGCGCAGGCCGAAGTGCAGGTGCGGTTGCGCGCTGAGGCCGCTGCCGCCGCTAAGGCCGAGGGTCTCGCCGGCGTTCACCTGTTGACCCTGCGCTGCGTGCAGCGCTGAGAGATGGGCATAAAGAGTCTGCCCCCAATGGTGTTGGACGAGCGCATAGTGGCCAAAGCCTTCTGGGTCCTCGTGTACAGCGACCACCGTGCCGGCGGCGACGGCCAACACAGGGCAGCCGATGGGCAGGGCGAAGTCGATGCCGGGATGGCCGCGCACGGGGACGCCCCGGCACATCAGACGGCCGAACGATCGAGGGCTGTCTCCGAACTGCTGGACGATAGGATAGTCGCCCTCAAAGGGATAGTTGCTGAGCAAGGGGCGTAGTTCTCTCGTGGCGCCGGCATGGGCCAGCTTGCATAGTTGTTGCGGCTGCGGCATGCCCGAACGCACAGGGCGGGCGGAGCGCGGTTCGCAACATGTTTGGATATTACCAATAGTGATGACGTATGTAGTTGCGGTTTGGTCACGCCGGATCGCGTGCGAATGGTGCGAAGAATAAAAAGGGCCGCTACACGTGGAGCGGCCCTTGCTGTATGGCGTGGCGTCGGCGCTAGTCCGCAGCCGGCAGAGCGACAGCGGGTTCGGTCGCGGCGTCGTGGAAGGGATCGTACTGCGATTCCCTTTCGCGCCGGAACTGCTGCGTGTAGAGGCGGTAGTAGTGTCCGCGCTGACGCAACAACTCGCTGTGCGATCCCACCTCCGCGATGACGCCGTTTTCGATGACGAGGATGCGGTCGGCGTTGCGGATGGTCGAGAGCCGATGGGCGATGACGAAGCTCGTTCGCCCGTGGAGCAGTTGTTCCATGCCCTTTTGGATCAGGGCCTCTGTCAGGGTATCCACCGAACTGGTCGCCTCGTCCATGATGAAGATGTCGGGGTTGGCCAGAACGGCGCGCGCCAGGCTGATCAACTGTTTCTGGCCGACGGAGAGCAGGCTGCCGCCTTCGCCGACCTGTTCGTCGTAGCCGTGCTCCAGGTTGCAGATAAACTCGTCGGCGCCGACGGTCTTGGCTGCGGTCTCGACCTCATCGTCGGTGGCGTTTAGGCGGCCATAGCGCAGATTCTCGCGGATCGTGCCGGAGAAGAGGTGCGGCGTCTGCAGCACCATGCCGATGCGCGACTGGATGGCGTGCTGGCTCATCTCGGTGTAGTTCGTGCCGGCGATGCGGATGACGCCGCCGGTTGGTTCGTAGAAGCGGCAGATCAGGTTGACGATGGTCGACTTGCCGCCGCCCGTCGGCCCGACGAGCGCAATGGTCTCGCCTTCTTTGACGGTCAGGTTGAAGTTGGACAGCACGGGGCTATCGGCTTCATAGGCGAAGCTGACGTCGTCGAACTCTATGGTTCCGCGCAGCGAGCCGGGGTCGACGGCGTCGGGCCGGTCGACGATCTCCGGCTCGGCGTCGAGCAAGGAGAAGATGCGTTCGGCCGAGGCGATAGCTTGTTGCATTTCGGCGTAGACGCGCGCCATCTCCTGGATCGGGAAGAGCATGAAGGTGACGTAGGTGATGAATGCCTGGATGCCGCCGATGCTGATGGTCGCGCCGCCAAGCGTGACGTTCGCCGCCTGGCTGCCGCTGTACCAGAGGATCACGCCGACCGAGAGGGCGCTGATGATCTGGACGGCGGGCAGGAAGAGGGCGGACAGCCACGCCGCGCGGTAGCCCGCCCGGTACATTTCGCCGGTTAGCCCCTTGAACTCCTCCAGGTTTTCGTGCTCGCGGCCCAACGCTTTGACGACGCGCACGCCGGTGATGGTTTCGTTGTAGGCGCCGGTGATCTTCGAGTTGACCTTGCGCACCTGCCGGTACTCGACGATGATGCGCTTCTTGAAGTAGAAGGCCACGACGACGATCACGGGTATGCTGACGCTGACGATCAGCGCCAGCCGCCAGTCGATGAAGGCCATGAACACGAGCGACGTCGAGATGTTGAGCACGCCCCAGGCTGTGTCGACCAAGCCCCATGTGACCAACTCCGCCACGCGTTCGGTATCGGAGGTGACGCGCGACATGATCCAGCCAACCGGCGTCTTGCTGTAGTACGACAGAGACAGCCGCTGTAGGTGATTGAAGAGCTTCTTGCGCAGATCGTAGCGGATCTTCTCGCCGAGGAGGCCGGTGAGATAGATGAAGCCGAAGACGAATGCGGCCTGCGCCGCGATCAGCGAGCCGTAGATGGTGATGATTCTGAAGAGAGCGTCGCGGTCTCTGGGCACGATGGCGACGTCGATAATCTGCTTGCTCAGATAGGTGAAGAACGCGTCTAGGACAGCCGTGAGTGCAATGAAGCTCAGAAAGCCGACTAGGTACGGCCAGTGCGGCATGGCCTGGGCTAGGATGCGACGGATGGTCTGCCCGTTGAACTGGGTTGTGAATTCTTCTTCCTCGAATTCGTAGTGATCAGACACTGACCAACTCCTTTTGCAGTTCATCTTCGATGCGCGTCTGCGCCAAGAAGATGCGGCGGTACATGCCGTCTTGGTTGACGAGTTCGTCGTGTATGCCCGCTTGGATAATGCGCCCCTTATTCATCACGAGGATGAGGTCGGCGCTCATCACGCTTTGGATGCGGTGTGCGATGATGAACGTGGTGCGGTTCTCCATCAGCGTCTCCAGCGCCTGGCGGATGGCGGCCTCGGTCTCGGTGTCCACGGAAGAAGTGGAGTCGTCGAGGATGAGGATGCGCGGATCCTTGAGCAGCGTGCGGGCGATAGCCACGCGCTGTTTCTGGCCGCCGGAGAGCGTCGTGCCGCGTTCGCCCACGAGCGTGTCATAGCCGTCGGGCAACTTAGTCAGGATGACGTCGTGTATGGCTGCGGCGCGCGCGGCGGCTTCGATCTGCTCTTGCGGCACGTCGTGGCCTACACCGTAGACGATGTTCTCTCGCACCGTGCGCGAGAAGAGGAACGGCTCTTGCTCGACGATGCCGATATGGCGGCGCAGGAAGCGACGCGAGTATTTCTTCAGTTCCACGCCGTCGAGCAAGATCTGCCCGCTGGTGTAGTCGTAGAAGCGCGGCAGCAGGTTGATGAGCGATGTCTTGCCGGCGCCTGTTGCGCCGAGCAGGGCTACGCGTTGCCCCGGCTTGACGCGGAAGCTGATGTCTTGCAGGGCGACGGCTACATGATGCCCTTCGTCGGCGCCGTCCACATGGCCGTTTTCGGAGAGGGCTGCGTCTTGCAGGCCGGCTCCTATGTGGAGCGCATTGCCATTGGACCGCCCCGCGCCGTTGGTTGAGAACGGCTTCTCCAGGGCGGGTTTGCCGGCCTGATCCGAGGGGTAGGCGAAGCCCACGTTATTGAAGACGATCTCGCCGCGCAGATGATTGGGCGCAACGCCGTCATTCTCTTCCATGATCTCCTCTTCCTGGCGGATGACGCCGGCGACGCGCTGGAAGGAGACCAGCCCGCGCGACATATCGACGACCAGGCGGCCCAGGTTGCGCATGGGCCAGATGACGAGTTGGAGCATGCCGTTATAGGCGACGAACGTGCCTACGCTGATCGTGCCGTTGATGGCCATGAGCGCGGCGATGAGAAAGCCGGTCAACATTTGCACGCCGCACATTACGTCTGAGATCGGCCAGTAGAGCGAATGCATCAGCAAAAGCCGTTTGCCCAGCCGGTACTTGTCCATGTTGGCGGACTCGAACTTGGCTTCCTCGAAGTCCTGGCGGGCGAACGCCTTGACGACGCGCACGCCGGTCAGATTCTCTTGCAGCGCTGTGGTGAGAACGGCTTCCTGCTCTTGGTAGTTCTCGTAGGCGCGCGAGACGAGACGGAAGAAGTAGATCGACACTGCCAGCACGAGCGGGATGACGATGACGGATAGCAACGCCAACTGCTTATTGAGCGCCATGATGGCAATGAGGTTGACGATGAAGAGAAAGATGATGCGCGCGCTGGAGATGATCTCGATGGCAAAGAAGCGGCGAATGGCGTCAACGTCCGACGTGACGCGCTGAACCAACTCGCCGGTTTGGATGGCGTCGTGGAACGAGAACGGCAGATGTTGGATGTGGTTCAGCAGGTAGTTGCGCACGCGCTGGGCAATGGCTTCGGCGCTTCGTGCGGCAAGCGAGCCGGCGACAAAGCTGAAACCGCCCTGAACTGCGGCGAGCGCGACGAAGCCGCCGGCGATGAGCCACAGAACTGTGCCGTCAGACGGCTCGGCCAGGAAGGCATCGACGAAGTAGCGGATGAGCAAGTACGATCCGGTGCGTGCGATCACGGCGATGCCCAGGCTTAGGGCGGCGATGAGGAAGAATAAGCGATAGCCTCGCATCAGCCGCCACAGACCGGCCAGCGGCTTGACTGTGGCGGCATCCCTCAGGTCGGGGACCAGATTGGAGCGTAGAGACTCTGACTGCTGGGACATGAGACGGTTGTCCTCTGTTGGGTTGAGTTCTGCCCGGCTTGCGAACACGAACTCGACTTGAACTGATGACGCTGTTGTTGCCTTGTTGACGCGATCGCGTCAACCTGATCGAATAAAAAAGACGCAAGCGCCAGGGTGCGATCCGGTGCCTGCGTCGTTTCGCATGGGCGGCGTGCGGAGGGCACGCCAACGCCAATAGAAAAGGGACCGCAGGCAATGAGCAGATGCGCTGCGGTCCCTGAGCGGTCAGTGATGTACGGTGTCAGGCGGCAGGCGCACTACTCCCCCGGAAGCGATAAACAGCTCCGCCGATGAGTCTGGGGCTGTTGCGATGGTTAAACATCCGCATTCGTGCGCCTCCGTGAAGATAGTACAAGTTGCCGACTGAATGGCTGCGACTGCGCGCGGGACGCGCGCTTTGCGCAACGGCAACAATCTATCACAACTGGATTGGAGTTGTCAAGATCGAGTTTTTAGATTTTTTCGAGATCATCCTCCGTCGTAGGCGCGCTGTAGCGCTGCGATATCGATCTTCTTCATCTGCAGCATGGCTTGTGTGACGCGGCCCGCCTTTTCCGCGTCCGGATCGCTCATCAATTCGCCCAACTGCTTGGGGAAGATCTGCCACGAGACGCCGAAGCGATCCTTGAGCCAGCCGCATTGCTCCGCCTCGGGTACGGCTGACAGCCTCTCCCAGAGATAATCGATCTCCTCCTGATTCTCGCACTCGATTGCAAGCGATATGGCTTCGTTGAACTTGAAATACGGGCCGCCATCGAATGCCATAAAGCGTTGGCCTGCCAGGTGGAAGATGCCTGTGAGAACTTTGCCGGCCATATCTTCCACCGGCCCTACCTGCATATCGTCCGGGTAGCGCTTGGCGCTCTTGAGCGCCGAGTCGCCGGCTCCGTGTAAGGGGGAGTCTCGGAAGACGGAGACGTAGAAGTTCATGGCTTCCTCGGCCTGGCGATCAAACCATAGGCATGGGGTAATGCTCTGCATACGTTGTTCCTCCTTGCTCGCTTAGAACAAATGTTCGTGTGGCGGCCATAGTTTACAATGTCGGGTTAGCAATGTCAAGCATGAATTTTACAAACTTATCGGGTTCGTCGCCGCTGATGGTACAATGGCATGCAAGAAGCTTTCATTCTGCAATAGGAATCGATGCTATGGATCATGTGATAGGCGTTGACCTGGGGGGGACACAGATTCGTGCGGTGCGCGCCGACATGGACGGTCGCATTGAGGAGCGCCGCGCAGTGCTGACGCTGGCGGCGGAAGGTCCGCGCTCCGTTCTGGATCGCCTGCGCGCGTTGGTGACAACGGTGTGGGGGGAAGGCGGCGTGCGGGCGATCGCCGTCGGCGTACCTGGCCCGACCGACCCCTACCGCGGCGTGCTGCTGGTGGGGCCGAACCTGCCCGGGTGGCGAGAGGTGGATTTAAAGCAGGAGATCGGCGCGCATTTCTCAACGCCCGTGTTTGTCGGCAACGACGCCAACTTGGCCGGTCTGGCGGAGCACCGCTTTGGCGCGGGCGTTGGCTTCAAGCACATGGTGTATATTACGCACAGCACCGGCATCGGCACCGGCGTGATCATCGATGGGCGCATGTTGTTGGGGCGAATGGGATTGGCGGCGGAGATCGGCCATACCACGATCAATATGTCCGCGGACAACCCCGAGAACAATTTGGTCGGCACGTTGGAGGGAATGACGTCTGGGCCGAACTTTGCGCGCCGCGCGCAGATTGCGCTGCGCGCCGGGGCCATCAGCCGCGCGGTGGAGTTGGCCGGCGGCAATATTGACGCGGTTACGCCGGTGGAATTGAGCCAGGCGGCGCATGAGGGCGATGCCTTTGCGCTCGAACAGTACCGTTTGGTGGGGCGTTACCTGGGGGCCGGAATTGTCAATATCCTCCACACCTTCAATCCGGAGTGCATCGTCATCGGCGGCGGCGTGTGGCTGCATTGTCGCGATCTGATGCTCGACAGCATGTGGGAAACCATCCGGGCGCGCGCGCAGTCGCCTGCCTATTGGCAAGATTTGGAGATACGCACTGCGGCGTTAGGCGACGACGTTGGGCTCCTGGGCGCGGTGGCGCTGGCCCTCGACGGGCTGCGCGGCCCAAGCGCAACCTAGGTAGTGTTGCTATTTCATCGTAACCTAGGCGTGCGGATCGCTGTGTAGAAAGGCGAGAAACTTCTCCCCATCGTTCACCAGTCAAGCTCACGGTTGTCGTGCGACAACCCTATCTCAATCGACTCAGATGTCAACACGACCTAGCGGATATAGCGACGATCAACCATTTGGCGAGTATTCCGGGGGCGGCTCCGAAGGCGCACAGGCGATACCGGCGCGGTATTTCAACATTACGGATGCCAATGCATGGCCTGTAGCCGGGTTGCTGGTCTTTATGGACAGCCAGGGACAGCCTGTGCGGGCGGAACTGCACCTGTATGACGAACTGCCGAGCCATGTTCACGAAGGGGCGGTCAAGCAATGCCGCTCGGTTTTGCAGGAGAGTTTTGCCAGTCCTGAGCCGCTGCCGTTGCGCATCATGCAGATCAGCCAGATGCGGGATGCGATGGATGTCCGCCTGCCCGCCGAGCGCATCCGGCCAGTCAAGAGGTCGCGGCGTCCGCAGATTCCCGTGACGGCGGCAATAGGGGTGATCGCCGTTGTGCTGGCGCTTAGTATCGCCGCGTGGGCATTGAACGGGAATCGCTTCGGCGAGCAGGCGGAGGAGCCGGCCGCGGATGCGGCTGCGCCGACGGCGGCATTACAAATGGCCGCCAGTCTGACGTCAACCGTCTCGGAAGCGGGCGCGCCGGCGATAGCCGTCGATTTGCCGCCCAGCCGCAACGCCAATCCGCAGATCGGCGTAGGCATGCGCGTGGCGATTGTGCCCGGCTTGCGGCTGACCCTGCGCAGCGAGCCGGGCGCTGACGCAGGCAATCCGATTGGCTATATGATGGACGGGGATGAGGCCATCGTAATCGGCGGGCCGACAATGACTCAGGGCACCTCCGACACGATTGTGTGGTGGCTGGTGCAGCTTGCCGACGGCACAGAGGCGTGGGCGGCGGCGAACACGAGCAACGAGACGCTTTTGACGCCCGTCGAGTAGTTAGCGCGCCCAACGCTGAGCCTTGTGGTCCGGCGTCTTCTCGTTCGTCAGATCCTCGTCTGTCAGAACGGTGATCAGGTCAGGATAGATCGTCAGGCGCAGAATTTCGTCTGTTTCCGGCAACTCGACCGGGTGCAGCGCGCCGGGATCGCCGGATGACTGGTAGGCGGGCAGGTCGAATGTCAGGATCAGGTCGTTCTGAGGCGCAGGGACGCGCAGGGCGATCCGGTATTGGCTGCCCCGAAACGAACGCCCCGACAGATAACCTGTAAGACTCAGACAAGCGTGATTCGCCTCGCGATGGTCGCGGAGGTAGGGCTGGTTCGCGTCCGGCGGTTGCGATGCATCGATGCGCGCGCTTTCCGGGCGGATGAGGAGCAGCAGCCGGTCGAGGGACTGCGCGCCGGCGATCGGTTCGTGCGAGATGTCGCCGATTGCGGTGTGCAGCAGGCCCGGCTGTTGCGGATGGCGCTGCGCGGGCAGGATGTTGGAGAAGCCGAGGAAGCGGGCGATGCTGCGATTGGCCGGCTGTCGATAGACGGCTTGGGGCGCGCCGATTTGCACAATTTCGCCGGCAAGCATAATGGCGATGCGGTCGCCGACTGCGTAGGCTTCCTCTTGATCGTGGGTGACATAGAGCGCGGTCACGCCGACGCGCTTGAGTATGGCGCGCAGCTCCATCATCAGTTCTTCGCGAAGGGTGCGGTCTAGGCTGCCAAGCGGCTCGTCCAACATGAGGAGCTGCGGGGCGGGCGCGAGACTGCGCGCCAGGGCGACGCGCTGGCGTTCGCCGCCGCTGAGCTCAAAGACGGAGCGATCGGCATAGGCGTGCAGCCCAACTAGACGCAGCATCTCCGCCACGCGCGTTTCGATTTTTGCTGCGGGCAGTTTTTCCATGTACAGGCCGAAGGCGACGTTCTCTGCGACGGACTTATGCGGGAAGAGGGCGAAGTCCTGAAACATGAAACCAAAGCGGCGTTGGTGAACCGGCACGGCGGAGAGGTCGCGTTGTTTGAAGCGGACTGAACCGTCGTCGGGCGTCTCTAGGCCGGCGACGACGCGCAGCAGCGTCGTTTTGCCGCAGCCGCTGGGGCCAAGCAAACAGACGATTTCGCCCTGCGCAACGTCGAGGTCGACGCCGTCCAGGGCGAGCGTGTCCGGCGAGTAACGTTTGCGGACGCCGGATATCCTGAGGATCGGCGATTGGTTCATGGAGGCCGGCTCTGATGGCGTGTGTGCAGGGGGCTTTTGCATGGCGATTCCTAGAACTCCCCGATGTCTTGAAAGCGGAAGCGTTCGATTGCGATAAGGCCTAGCGCCGAGACGATCATCAAGATGGCGCTCATGGCGAGAGCTTGGCCGTAATTGAGCAGGCCGGGCTGCCCCAACGCGCGAAAGATGACGACGGGCATGGTGGGCGCGTCGGGCCGGCTGACGAGCAGAGTAGCGCCGAATTCGCCCAGACTGATAGTGAAAGCGAAGGCCGCGCCGACGGCGAGCGTACGCGCCAGGATGGGAACATCGACCTCGCGCCAGGTGCGGCGCGGGGAGGCGCCCATGACCATGGCGGACTCGCGCAGGCGCGGGTCGATGCCGCGCAGCGCCGGCAAGACGGTGCGCACGACGAAGGGCATGGCGATCAGGGTGTGCGCCACTGGAACAAGCCAGATGGACGTGCGCAGGGCCCCCATCGAGATGATGTAGCCGTAGCCTAGGGTAACGGCGGACGCGCCGAGCGGCAAGAGGAAGATGGGATCAAGGGCGGCGCTTAGACGGCTGCGCGGCCGGGCTAGGAGATAGGCGCTGATGGCGCCCAATGCCAGGCTCAACACGACGGTGATTAGGGCGAAGAAAAGGGAATTGCGTACGGCCGTGAGCGGACTGACGTAGAATGCGCTCTGGCGACGGTTGATCGTCAGTTCTTGGTAGTAGTCGAGCGTAATGCCCTGTCCGCCCAGTGTGACGCTCTGCCACGCCAGCGCGGTAAGGGGCGCCAGCAGGACGAAAAGCATAAAGCCGGCGCTGATCAACACGACGGCGCGGTCGACGGCTGTCACCGGTCTGCGCGCCGTGACGCTGCGCGGGCGCATGTCGAGCGGAATGCTGGTGCGGGCTTGGAGGCGCGTGTAGACGGACATGACGGTAAAGGTGATCGCCATCTGAACGAGACTGAGGAAGGCGGCGGCGCGCAGGTTGAAGAGGCTGACAGCCTGCCGGTAAATTTCGACTTCGATGGTGGCGAAGCGCAGCCCGCCTAAGATGAGGACGACGCCGAAGCTGGTGAAGCAGAAGAGGAAAACGAGCAAACCCGCGGCGGCGATGCTGGGCATGAGCAGCGGCAGGGTGACGGCGGAAAAAAGGCGCAAGCCGGAGGCGCCCAGGACAGACGCCGCTTCGGTGATGGCCGGGTTTAGGTTGGCCCAGAAGCCGCCGACGGTGCGCACAATGACGCTGACGTTGTAGAAGGCGTGGGCGAGCAAGATAATCCAGATGGTCTGTTCCAGGGTAAGCGGCGGCTGCTCTAGGCGCAGCAATGCTTGCAGCCACTGGTTAAGCAGGCCTGTGCGGCCGAGCAGGGACGTGAAGGCGACGGCGACGACAACGGTCGGCATAACAAAGGGGATTGTCGTCAGGGCGCGCAGCACGGTTTTGCCGGCGAAGTCATAGCGGGCGAAGACGTAGGCCAGGGGCATGCCTACGGCGAGTGTGAGCAGGGTCGAGGCGGCGGCCTGCCAGGTCGTAAACCAGAGGATGCGCCAGAAGAAGGGGCGCTGCACGATCTCGGCGATGCCGCCGTCTTGCACGCCAATCTCGCCGGTAAAGCTAACGCGCAGAATGTTGGCGAGGGGATAGAAGAAAAAGAACGCCAGGAAGAGCGCGGGAATGACGCCCAGAATATAGATCGGTTGGATGCGTTTGGGCATGGGGCGCGCCTTGTTTAGTCGAGATTGGCATGCACGATGGCGTGTACGAGGCGGGGGCGAACGAACTCGCCCCCGCCTTGACGACGGTAAGGCGGGATCAACGCAGCATGAGATCCGTCCAGTCGCTGATCCAGCGGTCGCGGTTAGCCTCTACGGCATCAGGCGATATCACGGCGGGGTCGGCGGGCGCCTGGGCGAACTGGACGAATAGCTCGGGTAGTTCTGCGTTGACATTGGCAGGGTAGACGAACATCTGCAGCGGTATATCCTCTTGAAAAGTCGTATCGAGCATGAAGTCGATGAAAGCCTGGGCAAGCTCTTGCCGCGGGCTGTTCTTGAGGATGCCGATAAACTCGATCTGGCGGAAGGTCTCGCCCGCGGGCGAGATATTGACGCTGGCGGGTTCGGTGCGTCCGTCGGCGGCGTAGAGGACGTCGGCGGGCGGGCTCGTGCTGTAGCTTACGACGAGCGGACGGTCGCCTGTGCCGCCGGAGCCGACGGTGAAATGCTCGAAGTAGGCTTCGCTCCAGCCGCCGGTGATAAGCACGTCGTTGTCGCGCAGCGCCTGCCAGTAGTCGAGGTAGCCGTCTTCGTCGAAGCGGGCAATGGTGGTGAGCAGGAAGGCGAGACCGGGCGAGGATGTGGCAGGGTTCGGCGCGACGAGCAGACCGGCGTATTCCGGTTTGGTCAGGTCATCCAGGGTTTCGGGCAGCGGAATGCCGGCGGCTTCGAACCACGCGGCATCGGCGTTGAGGTTGACGAAGCCATAGTCGACGGGCAGGAGCCGGTTGCTCGCATCCAGCTTAAGCTCGTCCGGGATTTCGCTCAATAGGGACGATGCGTAGGGTGCAAAGGCGTCGGCGTTGAGCGCGCGGCTCAGGAAGGTGTTGTCAACGCCGAAGAAAACGTCGGCAAGCGGAGCGTCGGCGCTGAGGATGACTTTGTTGAGCGCTTCACCGGCATCGCCCAGCGTGAGAAACTGGAGCGTGACGTCGTTTTGCTCCTCGAAGGCGGCGATTACATCTTCACTGACGGCGAACGAGTCGTGGCTGGCAAGGGTCAGCACAGCCGGTTCGGTGACGGCGGGCGCCACCGGCTGGCAAGCGGTGATGAATAACGCAGCCAAGATGGACAGGAACAGCATGGTTTTGTGCAACATATGCGCCTCCAATTGAAAAACCTTACCCGGTTGGGTAAGGTCCAGTTTGTGGCGGAGATTATCTGCCTACGCTGGCATTACCCAGATCAGGTCAATGGGTCGGCGGCAGTGACTCCGCCCTCTCAGCCTGGCCTATCCAAGCTCCCCTTTTGGTATAGCGTAAATTATAGCACGGAAGCGGGGCGATGGAAAAAGCGAGCGCTGCCGGTTGCCGAGGCGCGAGCAAGCAGGCAGTGCAACGCTAGCCGGCGGATTTGTCTTCGGCAGGGGCGGATTCTTCGGCGCAGCGCGGACAGTGGCGCGGGTCGTCCAGTTCCAGGACGTGCTCGGTGCATACGGCTAAGGTGACTTCAACCCGATCGCGCAGGAACTTGCGTTTGACCTCGGCTTCGAGCGCGAGGCTGCGGCAATCTGTCTCGCGCAGGATGGCGGGAACAGGGCAGGAATCGCACAGCTTGCGTCGCCAGGGTCGCCGATTGTTGGGGTTGGCGTCGATCAGGCGGCACTCTTCGCGGTTTTTGCCGCGGAAGTAGTCTCCATAGAAGTAGCGGCAGTCAACGGGCGGCGGCATCATAATTCCGGTTCATGAGTAAAACGACCGCCGGACGCTCTCCGGCGGTCGCGACATTGGACAAGGCGCAAGGGGCGGTCAATTCTCCCAGAAAGGCGGGTCTTCGGATGCCGGGTCGTCAGGCGCATCCCAACCCATATCGAGGAGCGTATCGGGGTCTATGAAAAGCCGTTGGGCCAACTCGTTCTTGCGCCGGATTTGTTCGGGCAGAAGCCGGCCGAATTCCTGCTCCAACTGAACCAGCATTTCCAGTTCGGCTTCGAGCAGGTGGAAGTCTTCGTGTTCGAGCGGCTCGGAATAGGGATGCGACGCATAGAACTCTGCCAGATATTGTTCGTAGGCGGGGCATGCGCCGTCGTTTTCTTCACCCAAATCGCTCTCGTAATCGAGCATAGGGTCACCGGATTCGAATTGTTCGTACGGGAAAAGTCCCGCGCTTGGGTCGCGGTACTGCCATTCGGAGAAGGAGCCGGATAACGGAGCCTGAGCAGAGGCGCTGCCGAAGCGACGGGTCATGTCGCGTACTGTGGCGCCGGCGTCCAACTGATAGCCGATGCCGTCAGTCAGGCGCAGCATGCTGTATTCGTGCAGGACATAGTGCAGATCGTCCGGCGGGATCGGATCGGTGAAGAAGCCGCGCCCGATGAGGCGGGCGACAAGCTCCCAGGTAGGCATGGCCGTGCGCGTGCGGCGGTCCTCTGCGACAAGTTCTTCGGCAAGCAGGGCCATTTGGATGTTGCGCTGTTCGATGGCGCGCTCGTCGCGGATTTCGCGCAGCTTGAGCCGCAATTCGTAGCAGCCGCGCAGCGCGTCTTTGACGATAATTTGGATGTCATCGCGGTTTTGCCCGCCGAGTTCGTCGATCCAGTCGACGAACTCCTGGCCGAGGCGCAGCGACCATGTTTTGCGTTCGATGGCGGCCTCGGCACGGATGGTGGGGCCGCCAAACAGCTCGATGGTCAACACGCGGTCATCGGGCCGGTAGTGCTGGAAGAACTGAGGGAAGAAGACGGTGTGCTCCAGCTCATCCAGAAGGAGATAGCCGCGCCGCGTCTCTTCGCTTGTCAACGGATGGCGGAAGGACGCCCCGGAAAGGAGGTGGGACAGCCAGCCGTAATGGCCTGGAGAAACAGGCACAGCCTGGAACAGTTTTTGAATGGCGCGATAGACTGCGCTGCGGGCGCCCTTGCCGAGCGGTCTATCGTTGGCTACCTCGGCCAGCAGCGCGTCTACTGATAGCGGCTGCCGGGAGCCGCTCAAAGCTTTGGCAATGCAAGCGGCGTAGCTGGGGTAGCGTTCCGTTTTATTCATTATTCAATCCTCGTCAATGTCGACTCGTTGCAACGAGTCAATTATCGCGTAGGGTATGAGAATTGTCCACAATCACAGCCAGGCAGC
>CAZYSJ010000028.1:0-40090 GCA_964649875.1 uncultured Caldilineaceae bacterium | reverse complement strand
CAATGCTCAGCGCGATCCAGAGGCCCCATTCGCTGTGACGCGGCATCAGCATCCATAAGAGCGGCAGAACGGCGCGCACGCTCAACCCATAGAGCGTAACCGGAAGACTGCCATATCGATCCGCCGCCCACCCCCAGATGAAGCTCGAAACCAGCGTGCCGACAAGCGTGCCCGTCTGCAGCCAGACGATGCCGCTGTCGCTCAGCCCGATCTGCTCGCGCATAAACAGCGGCAAGAACGCGCCGAGCGGCACAGTCACCAGCGTGATCGCGCCGACGCTGAACAGGTAGCGCACCAGGTTGCGGTCGTGCAGCGCAGAGCGCAGTTCGCGCGGCTGGGCCTGTTCATTGCGGCGAGGGCTGCGAGGTCCGCCGCCGGGCACGCGCGACGCCAGCGCCACCGAAAGAAACCCGAAGAAAACGCCTGCCGCAATCAACGCCATGAAGCCGGTCAAGCCCGCGGTATGCGCCAGCACAAAGCCGCCGATGGTCACGGCAATAAAACCCGTCCCGGTCGTGAACATATTGTTCCAGGCCGTATACTTGCCGCGCACACTGTCCGGCACATACTCCTGCACCCAGGGATGCATGGCCGTAATGGCGATGGAGCGAAAAAGCGAGAACACCGCTACAATCGCGGTCACCAGCACAAGCGCAGCCTGTGCGCCATACTGACTGAGAACCCACGGCGTGAACAACAGCCCAATCGAGGCGAATGAGCGCAAGCCGAAGAAGGTCATATAGGTGCGCTTATAGCCGAAACGCTCCGTAGCCGGGGCGACAAACAGCGAGAGCAGACCAAAGAACGGCAACAGCGATAGGATCACGCCCATCTGGCTCTTGCTGAGGCCCAGCGCGCTGAGGAAAAGCACAAAGAGCGACCCGTAAAACGTGTATTGGGCGAACACCGTATTCGACGCGTTCGAAGCGATGCTCCACGGCATGCCCTTCAGCTTTTCGACGGTGGTCGGCTCCTCGTCCGCACGCTCCGCACGCCGGACCGGCTGCTGCCTTTCTTCCTCCGGATGTAAGGTAGGCTCTGGTTGATCGGTCATTGCCGCCTACTTTCCCGCCGCAATGTGCAACGTATGGAGCGCGAGCAAAATATACTCCGGCTGCTTCGCGCCATATTTGTCGATGTGTTCAGCGCACATCGCCAACACAGGGCCGGCCGCATCGCCGGCTCCCTTCTCACCGCTGATCCTCAAGGCGCGTGCAAAATGCGCCGCGCCCGCTTCATCGTCTTCGTGGGCGAACGCGTCCGCAGACGCCTTGATCTCCGCTTCGAGTTGCGGCCCGCCGCGACGCGCCCAACGGCGTTGCAGCCGCGCAAACTCCTGCGCCGCCGCCGTGCCGAGACCGCGCTTAGCATGGCGCAGCAAGTCGATAAAATGGCGCTCCTTGCCAACAATGCGGGCAATGCTCAACGCCAACTCCATGCGCGCCCCCGGATTGCTCATGGCCGGCATCAGCCTGATGAGTACGGGCAACGCCTCGCGTACGCGCAGATTGCCCAATGCCGAGGCGTAGGCCATCAGCAAGCCGATATCTTCCTCTTGCTCCAGCCGTTCGAGCAGTTCGCCCGCCACAGAGGGATCGCGCAGCGCCCCCAGCGCCCGCGCGCTCTGGGCGCGAATCGACCGGTAGCCCGAATTCAATGACCGGCGCAGAGGCTCAACCGCCCGCCGATCCCCCAGCCGCCCCAACGCCCAGGCCGCCATCGAAGTCGAAGCGACCTCTGTGCCTTCCAGAACCCTGGTCAGCGCTTCGATCACACGCGCGTCCGCCGGCATGCGCGCCAGCGAAACGATTGCTTCCAAGCGCACGTTGAAGCGCGGGTCCTCCAGCGTGCTGATCAGTTCGTCGAGGGCCAGCGGGCTTTTGGCCCGGCCCAAACGCTCAGCCATCGAGATCGTCGACCGTTCGGTGCGCGCCTGGTAATAGCGGATGACGGACGTCATCGCCAGGAAGGGGTTGCCGCGGAAGAACATCCCGGCGAACTCACCCACGCCATAGCGGTTATCGGCGCGCATGCCCAGCAGCACCAGCGTCGAGGCCAGCGTCAGCACAAAGCCCAACGCAAAAAGCGGCAGGTACGGGTCGAGCGGCAAACCGAGAAAGCTGCCCGACAGCCCGGCGGTGAAGCCGAGAATCCACCCGCCCAACAGTGCGCCGATGCCGCCGATCAACCCCACCCAGGCATAGTGCAGCGACATGTACGCCGTCTTCTTGGCGGGCGGCACCACGCTGCCATAGAGCAGTCGCCCGGCCCCAATCGCCCAGGCAATCTCCGAGATGCCGAGGACGACCGCAATGCCGATGCCCGCATAGAGGCTGATTTCGCTGTGCCGGGGCATCGCCACCCACAAGATGGGCAGCAGCACCTTGAGGGCCAGACCGATGATCATGACCGGCTTGCCCCCATAGCGGTCCGACGCCCAGCCGACCGGAATGCTGGAGAGCAGCGTACCGATCAGGCCGCCGGACTGCAACAGGACGACATGGCCCGAGCTTAGGCCGACCTGCTCCTGCATAAACAGCGGCACGAACGACACGACCGGCGCCGTGCCCAGGATGATCAGCGCTGCGCCGAACAAATAGCGCACAAAGTTGCCGTCGCGCGCCGACTCCGCCATCCCGCGCCACAGGCCGGCTCCCTTTTCGATCACCCGAACCGGCGCCCCGCCCGGTATGTGCGTGTACGAATACACGGCCACAAAACCGAAAACGACGCCTACGCCGATCAACAGCATGTACGAGGAAAGCTCATTCGACCGGTCCAGCACATACCCCGCCGCAGTCACGGAAATCAGGCCGACGATCACCGTATACACGCTGTTAGTGGCGGAATAGCGCCCCAGCATGGCGCTGGGGATGAACTCCTGATACCAGGGAAAGTATCCGGTTTCGGCCACGGACTTGGTCAGGGCAAACGCAGTCGCCACCCCGATCACAAAGATCACCATCGCCTGCTGGCCGAAAGCGGCCAACACCCACGGCGTCAGCAACAGCAACGCTGTCGATGTCTTGCGCAGCGCATAAAAGATAATGAACGTGCGCTTATAGCCGGTGCGCGCCACCGCCGTGCCGATGAAGAGCGCCACCAACCCGCCGAACGGGATCAGCGACAGCATGAGGCCGATCTGCCCCTTGCTCATGCCCAACGTACTCAGCATCAGTACAAAGGTCGAGCCGAACCAGGTGAACTGGGCAAACACCGTATTGGCCGAATTGGCGAGATAGCTCCAGGGCAGTCCCCGCAACTTCTCGACCGTCGTGGGCGGGGCGGGCTGGACGTCTTCGGATACAGCGGCGACGGTTGGCATGTCTCTAGTTCACGTTCTTTGAACCGCCCTCCGGCAGGCTTGCGCCCTGGCGGAAGGCGACTTGATAGGCGAAAACGTCGTCCGGCACGGCCAGGCGCGGCTAGGTCCGTTCGGCCAATTGCTGCAATTCGTAGAGCCGGTTCAACGCTTCAAGCGGCGTCAACGCATTGACGTCGAGCGTGCGCAGCGCCTCGACCGCCGGATGCGAATCGGCGAAGAGCGACACCTGCAGCGCGGCAGCCTTGCCGCGCGCGGTCTCCGCCTCATGCAGCCGTTTCGGCCCCGCCGCGCCGCTGCGCTCCAGGTCGGACAGGATTTCTTCGGCGCGGTTGACCGCCGCCGGCGGCAACCCGGCCATGCGCGCCACATGCACGCCATACGAGCGGTCGGCGCGGCCCGGAATGATGCGCCGCAAAAAAACCACATCCCGCCCGTTGCCGCTGTCGTCGACCGCCACATTGTAGTTCACCACATGCGGCAGCCGCTCCGCGAGGTCGGTCAACTCGTGGTAATGCGTGGCGAACAGCGTCTTGGCGCGCAGTTCCGGATGATTGTGGATATACTCCACCACAGCCCAGGCGATCGCCAGCCCGTCGTAGGTGCTCGTCCCGCGCCCGATCTCATCCAAAATGAGCAGGCTGCGGCTGGTGGCGTGGTTGAGAATGTTGGCCGTCTCCACCATTTCCACCATAAAGGTGGACTGGCCGCGGTGAATCTCATCGCTGGCGCCGATGCGCGTGAAGATGCGGTCTACCACGCCGATGTGCGCCGCGTCCGCCGGCACAAAACTGCCGATCTGCGCCATCAGCGTGATCAGCGCCGCCTGCCGCAAAAAGGTGCTCTTGCCCGCCATGTTGGGGCCGGTCAGGATATGGATGCAGCCCTCCGGCGTCAGCCGGGTGTCGTTGGGCACGAACGGTTCATCCGTCAACGTCAACTCGACAACCGGATGGCGACCCGCCACGATTTCGATGGCCGGCCCCTCGTCCACCTCCGGCCGCACATAACGCCGCATCAAGGCCGTCTCGGCCAGCGCGCTGGTCACGTCCAGTTCCGCCAGCCCCTCCGCCAACTCGAGCAGATGGTTGGCCCGCGCCGCGATCTGCATACAGACCTCGCGGAACAACTGCTGCTCGATCTCCAGACGTCGTTCGTCGGCGTTGAGCACGAGCGACTCGTACTCCTTAAGCTCCGAAGTGATGTAGCGCTCCGCATTCGCCAGCGTCTGCTTGCGGATGTAGTGATCGGGGACCTTGTCGCTGTGCGTGTTCGTGATCTCGATGTAGTAGCCGAAGACCTTGTTGTAGCCGACCTTGAGGCTCTTGATGTCGAGCCGTTCCCGCTCCGTCACCTGCAGATTGGCGATCCAGTCCTTTGCCCCGCGGCTCTTGGCGACCAGGTCGTCCAATTCCGCGCTGAAGCCGTCGCGGATCACGCCCGGCGTGGACAACGTAGCGGGCGGCTCGTCGCCGATCGCCCGCTCCAGCAAGCTCAACACGTCCTCGCACGGGGGCAGGTCCGGCAGCAGCCTCGGCGCAACCTCGCGGCCGGCAGGGCCGCCGCTTTGCGGGCCGGCAAAGCTCTCACGGATCGCAGCCAGGCCGCGCAGCGCCTCGCGCATGCCCAACAGGTCACGCGGCAGCGCCACCCCTTGCACCGCCCGGTTTGTCCACCGCTCCAGGTCGCCCACCCCGCGCAGATGTTGGCGCAGTTCCAGCCGCGCCCGCGTCTCCCGAAAGAAGAATTCGAGCGCATCAAGCCGGCGGCGGATGGTCTCTACGTCCAACAGCGGCTGGTTGAGCCGCCGGCGCAGCAAACGCCCGCCCATCGGCGTCAGCGTACAGTCGAGCACGTCCAACAGGCTGCCCTTCACATCGCCTGACCGGATCGTCTCCGTGAGTTCCAGGTTGCGGCGGGTCGATTCGTCGAGCGTCATGAAGTTGCCCGCGGCGTAGCTGCGCAGCCGTCGAAGCTGGTTCAGCGCAGAGGGCTGCATCTCCGCCAAGTACGCCACGATGCCCGCAGCGGCGCGCACGGCTTCGACCTGATGCTGCAGGCCGAAGCCGTCCAGCGTAGAGACCTCGAAATGCCGTTCCAGCGATTGGCGCGCCGTTTCCTCTTCGACCTGCCACGGCTCCACCGTGGAGATCAGCGGCCCCATGTTGTCGATCAGCCCAGCCAGCCCGCTCTCGGACGGCTCCCAGTCGATGACGATCAACTCGCTCGGCTGCAAGCGGCTAAGTTCTTCGCCCACGCGGCGCTCGGTCTCGGCTGCGCCCGCGCCGATCTGCGTCGCCGCGAACTCGCCCGTAGTAATATCGCAATATGAAATGCCGGCATTCATGCCGCGCGCATCAAAACTTACCGACACCAGGTAGTTGTTGCGCTTCTCGTCCAACATGCCCGGGTCGACGATGGTACCCTTGGTGACCACGCGCCGCACCTCGCGCTCGACCAACCCTTGCCCCGGCTCGCTGACCTGCTCGGCGATCGCCACCCGATACCCCGCCTCGATCAGCCGCGCGATATAGCCGTCCACGCTATGATAGGGCACGCCGGCCAACGGCACGCGCTGGTCATTGCCCACGGGCCGGCTGGTCAAGACCACATCGCACACCTTGGCGACGGTCTTGGCGTCGTCGTCGAACGTCTCGTAAAAGTCGCCCAGGCGAAAGAGCAGGATGCAGTCCGCATACTGCTTCTTCAACGATAGGTATTGTTGGCGCATGGGCGTTGTCATGCCGCATCGCTCCTTCTTGAAACGCAGTCTGCGCCTCCGGCCAAAAGGCTGCGTGCGTGCGCCGCCACAGACACGCGCTTCCCTGCCAAGATTGCCGCGCAACCGATGTGCGCAGCGACCAACCGCCGAGTACAAAGTTCTATTATGGAACGCATGCCCCATTCTGGCAAACCTTCCGGGGTCGGCGACGGCTGGCACGCCGGAGACGACCGCAGTCCATCAAGCGCCGCACGTCAGCGGCATGCTTTTTGACACCCTCCTGAGATTGACCTAAAATCACCACTCTGGAGAGACTTCACGCCGGGCGTTTTCAGCCGGTGTGGTGGACTGGTCTTGTCGCCTGCGAACAGGCCCAACGGCGGCAACGCGACGCAAAACTTTGCACGCATTGTCGCCCTAAACGCTTGCTGCGCCAACCGCTGAAGAGTGCCGACGCATGAAACGCTTATCGACCAATCAAATTCGCCAGGATTATCTCGATTACTTCCACGAGCAAGGCCACGCCATCGTCGACAGCGGCAACCTTGTCCCCGACAACGACCCGACGCTGCTGCTCGTCAACGCCGGCATGGTCCAGTTCAAGGACGTCTTCCTGGGCGTAGAGCAGCGCCCCTACAAACGCGCCGTCACCAGCCAAAAGTGCATGCGCGTCAGCGGCAAGCACAACGACCTTGACAACGTCGGGCCAAGCCCGCGACATCACACCTTCTTCGAGATGCTCGGCAACTTCTCCTTCGGCGACTATTTCAAGCGCGAGGCCATCCAATACGCCTGGGACCTGCTCGTCAACCGCTGGGAACTGCCCGTCGAACGCCTCTGGTTCACCGTCTTCGAAAACGACGACGAATCCGAACAACTCTGGATCGAAGCGGGCGTGGCGCCGGAGCGCATCCTGCGTTTCGGCAAGAAAGACAACTGGTGGACGATGGGCGATACCGGCCCCTGCGGCCCCAACACCGAGATCCACTACTATTGGGGCGATCTCGCCACGCAACACGCCGGCGGCGTTAACCACGACGACGAATACCTGGAAATCTGGAACCTCGTCTTCATGCAGTTCGACCAGAAGCCCGACGGGCAGCTCGTACCCCTGCCCGCGCCGGGCGTCGATACAGGCGCCGGTCTCGAACGCCTTGCCAGCATTATGCAAGGCAAAGACAACAACTACGACACCGACGCCTTCAGCCCCATCATGGACCGCATCCAGCAGCTTCTGGGGCAGGACGCCGCGCACCGCCGCCAGCACCTTTTCCGCTATCGCGCCATCGCCGACCATGCCCGAGCCATGACCTTTCTCATCGGCGACGGCGTGTTGCCCGGCAACGAGGGACGCAACTACGTCCTGCGCATGATCTTGCGCCGCGCCGCCCGCTTCGGCAAGCTGATCGGCTTCGATAAGCCCTTCCTGGCCGACGTCGCCGCCACGGTCATCGAGCAGATGGGCGATCACTACACCGACCTGCGCGCCAAGCAGAGCTTCATCCGGCAGGCCATCACCGACGAAGAAGAACGCTTCCAGCGCACCCTCGCCGCCGGCCTCAGCATCCTCGACGACCTCATGCAGCAACTGCGCGCCGAGGGCAAGAGCGTTATCCCCGGCGACCGCGCCTTCCACCTGTGGGACACCTACGGCTTCCCCCTGGACTTGACGCGCGATGTCGCCGGCGAACAGGGCTTCACTGTGGACGAAGCCGGTTTCAACGTCGCCCTTGCCGAACAAAAAGAGCGCAGCCGAGCCACCGTCCAGGAAAAAGTCGCCCCGGACGTCTCCGTCTACGGCGCGTTGCTCACAGACTTGCAGCGCGCGGGCGTCCTCGGGCCGGAAGGCGTGCAGCACCGCATCTACGAGAACCTGGCCGAGATCGACACCGTCGTCGCCGCCATCCTGGCGGACGGCGTGCGCGTGCAAGAGGCCCATGCCGGCGCAGAGGTCGAGATTATCCTGCCCGAAACGCCCTTCTACGTCGAAAGCGGCGGCCAGGTGAGCGACACCGGCGAAATCTACTACTTCCCCGACGACATGGACGCGCCCGTATGGAGCGTCGAGGTGACCGACACCCGCCGCCGCATCCCCGGCCTGATCGTCCACATCGGCAAGGTGACCGCCGGCACCGTCTGCGTCGACGACCCTGCGTTCGCGATCATCGACACCGAGCGGCGTTGGGACATCATGCGCAACCACACGGCCACTCACATCCTGCACGCCGCCCTGCGCGAGCGGCTCGGCGACCATGTGCACCAGGCCGGCTCGCTCGTCGCGCCGGACCGTCTGCGCTTCGACTTTACGCATCCGCAGCAGGTCAGCAAAGAGGAACTCGCCGACATCGAGCGGCGTTCCAATGCCATCATTCTGGCGAACTACGCCGTTAAGACGCGCTGGACTTCGTATACGCGTGCGGTGGAAGAGGGCGCGATGGCCCTGTTCGGCGAGAAATACGGAGATGAAGTGCGCGTGGTCAGTTTTGGCGAAGAGGACGGCGTCAGCATGGAGCTTTGCGGCGGTACGCACGTAGACTCCACCGCCGAGATCGGCAATTTCCGCATCATCAGCGAGGGCGGCGTCGCCGCCGGCATCCGTCGCGTCGAGGTCGTCACCGGCCGCGCCGCCGAGGATTTGATCGAACGCCGGCTCGCCGCTGTCGCCGGCGCAGCGGAACTGCTGCACGCTTCGCCCGACGAGATCGTCAGCGCCATCGAGCAGCTCCAGGCGCAAAACCAGCGCCTCCAGCGCGAGTTGGCCCAAGCCAAGCAGCAATTGGCCTTGCGCCAGACGCAAAACCTGCTCGACCAAGCCGTTCGCGTCAACGGCGTCGCCGTCCTTGCCGTGCAGATCGACGCCGACGACGCCGACGCCATGCGCCGCATGACGGACTGGCTGCGCGACAAGCTCGGCAGCAGCGTGATCGTCGTGGGGGCCGTCATCGGCGAGCGTCCGCAGCTTGTCGCCGCCGTCACCAATGATCTGACTGCGCGCGGCATTCACGCCGGCAACCTCGTCAAGACCATCGCGCCGCTGATCGGCGGGCGCGGCGGCGGCGCGCCGCACATGGCCCAGGCCGGCGGCAAGGACGCCGCCAGCCTGCCCGACGCCCTGCAACGCGTGCCCGTCTGGGTAGAGGAGAACCTTCGCTGAATTGGACGGCAAGCCGGCTGACGCGCGCGTCGCCGGCTCGCCGCTGATTCCAACGCCGCCATGCCCGCATTTCTGACCGTTCCGCCTGACGCCACGTTCGAAGCCGTGCGCCAGGAACTCAGCCGTCATCGCCGCCGCCACATCGTCCTGGAACTCCCGCCCGACTGGGCGGAGTTGGACAGCGTGGCGCGCATGCGCCTCTTGCTGCGTCAAGCGCAGACGCAGCAGACTCCTCTTGCACTCGTCACCCGCCATCAACCGGCGCGCAAGAGCGCAGCCATCGCCGGCATTCCCGTCTATGTGCGGCGGCAGGATGTTCCCGGCGATTTTCACATGCGCCCCATCGCACCGCGGGTCAACCCGCGGCAGCCGTTGCCTGCTCTGCCTGAGGCCCCTGTCTGGCGGCGCGATCAAGTCATTGCGCAGGCTGCGCGCCCCAACGCACGTCAAGCGCGCCGCCGGCGCATTGCACAAGCAGAAGCGCTCCGTCGCGATCTGCCGTGGTGGCTGCGCCTAGCCGGGCAAGGCTTTATGGCCCTCTTGATCGTCGTCATGCTGGCTATCTTTGCCCTGAACGTCCTGCCCGCCGCCACGATCACGCTGACCCCAGGCCAGGAGGGAATCAATACCACGGTTCAGATCACCGCGGACCCGGCGCTTACCGCTGCAGACGTCGAAGCCAGGGCCGTTCCGGGCAGATTGATCGAAGTCACGCTGGAAAAGACCGGCGTTATCGCCACGACCGGTTCGCAGCAAAAGCCTGTGGACAACGCCGTCGGCTCCGTCGACTTCACTAATCTGGGCGCAGCCCCGGTCGAGATCCCTTCCGGCGCCGTCGTCAGCACCAGCACGGGCACGCCGGTGACCTTCCGCACGACCCAGTCCGTCAGCCTGGAAGGCGGCATGGGCGCGCGCGTCACCGCCCCCATCGAGGCGCTGGAGCCGGGCGTGGCGGGCAACGTGAGGGCCAACACCATCAACACCGTCAGCGGCGCGCTGCGCTTCCGCGTGCGCGTCAGCAACCCGGCCGCAACCTACGGCGGCGGTTCCAGCTTGGTGCGCGTCGTCACGCAGCAGGATAAGGACAACCTGCTCGCCCAGGTGCAGGCCGAAGTCGAAGCCGAAGCCTATGCGGCGTTGCAGGCCGAGTTGGAACCCGGCGAGTGGCTGCCCCCGGAATCGCTGCAAATCTTCACCATCGCCCAGGCGTTCGACAAATTCAACGATGACGAGGGCGACGAAGTCCGCCTCACTTTGCGCTCCCTGATCCAGGGGACGGCGCTCAATCAGGAGCAGACCCAGAACGTAATGCTGGCGGCCCTGCGCGAGAGCGTACCCGAACGCGGTCTGCTGGTGGCGGACAGCGTTCAGTTCGAGCGCGCCCCCGGCGCCGCCGCCATCGGGCGCGCCGTCACCTTTACCATGACCGCATCCGCAGACTACGTGATCCCCATCGACCCGGGCGAGGTGAAACAACTCGTCGCCGGTCGTCCGCCCGAAGAAGCGGCCCAGGCGATTGCCGCCCGCTGGCCGCTGGAGGCTTCACCCGACATCTATCGAGATCCGGATTGGCTGCCCTCGTTGCCGCAGTTTGCCAACCGCATCCAGGTGCGCGTGGAATACCTCAACTCGACCGAGACGCCATGAGCCGCCCCGCGCCCGAACAGCCTCGCCACAAAGCCCCGGACGTCGCCGGCAAGCTGATCGCCCTCGACGTGGGGCTCTCGCGCATCGGCGTGGCGACCTGCGACCCGTTGCGTCTGTCTGTGCGCCCGCTGTTGACGCTCACCCGCAGCAGCCGCCGCGAAGATTTCGCCCGCCTGGCCGCCATCGTCATAGAGCAGGAAGCGGTCGCCGTCATCTGCGGCCTACCGCTCAACATGGACGGCAGCGACAGCGCCCAAACCCGCAGCGTGCGCAAGTGGGCCATGCGTCTGGCCCATGCCCTGCGCGCCTTGCTTGGCCGCCCGCTCCCCGTCATCTTCTGGGATGAGCGTCTGAGCACCTACGCCGCGCAACAACTGCTGGCCGGGGATGAACCGCGCAGCGGCGAGGACGCGGTCGCCGCCGCCGTCATCCTGCGCAGCTACCTAGACAGCCAAAACGCCGGCGAACGCGTCGACTTCGGGCGCATCGACCTGCCGCCCAAGACGGATACGGATACGCCGGCATAGATTACGCCGGTATAGATTAAGTCATAGAAGCCTATGAGTTCCGACACCCGCACCAGCCTCTTCCGGCATGCACAACCGCAAACACGATCACGGCCTAAATTGGGCGATCTCCTGCGGCCCGAAAACCTGCTGGCCAATCTGCTGCGCCTCGCCTTCCTGCTCATGGTCGCGGGCGTTCTGGCAGGGACGTGGGTCGTCGCCGGCGCCCACTTGACTGAGCAGTTCCTGGGCGTCCCCAAAACAACAGCCGGGCTGATCGACCCGGACGCGGGCAGCGGCGCGCTCACGCCCGACAACATTGAACAACAGATCCTGGCCTTCAGCCTGCGCCTGCGCGAGCAGGAGCTCGCAATTCCGGCGGGCGACAACCCGCGCCCGCGCCCCTTCGTCATCAGCCCCGGCGAACCAGCGCGCTTTATCGCCGCCCGCCTCGCCGCAGAAGGCCTCGTCCGCGACGCCGACCTCTTCAACCTCTACCTGCGCGTCACCGGTCTCGAACGGCGCATCGAAGCCGGCAATTTTATGCTGGCCGAAACTATGACGATCCCCGAGCTTGCCACGGCGCTGCAAACCGCCCTGTTCGAAGAAGTCCTTGTCACCATTCCCGAAGGCTTCCGCGCCGAAGAAATCGCCGAACGCCTGGCCGAGAACAACGTGATGGAGCCCGACCGCTTTTTAGCCGCAGTCCGCCAGCCGCGCAGTTTGACTATCTTTGACGACTACGACTTCCTACAAGACCTGCCGGCCAACGCCACGCTCGAAGGCTATCTCTTCCCGGACACCTATCGCTTCCCCGTCTTTGCCGCGGAGCCGGAAATCGTGCTGGCCCCCTTCCTCGACAACTTCGAGACCAAAGTCGGGCGCGACGGCCTCGTCGGCGGCGGCAGCGGGCTGAGCGGTCGCAACCTCATCACGCTCGCCAGCATCGTCGAACGCGAGGCTGTCCAGGCCGACGAACGACCCCTCATCGCCGGCGTCTACCTGAATCGGCTCAACGGCGCCTGCGCCGCAGAGGTCGGCGGCAACTATCTGCAAGCCGACCCCACCGTACAGTACGCCCGCGGCACAGTCGGCAACTGGTGGTGGAAGCCGCAGCGCATCGAGGAGTACGCCACGGTCACCAGCCCGTATAACACCTACCTCAACCCGGGGCTGCCGCCCGGCCCGATTGCCAGCCCTGGCCTCAGCGCCATCGAGGCCACGCGCAACCCGGCCGCCAGCGATTACTGCTTCTTCGTAGCGACCGGCGACGACGGACGCCATGTCTTTGCCCGCACCCTAGCAGAGCATGAACAGAACTTGCGCATCTACGGCTATTAGCCGGCGCCGCGTTCGCCGCCTGGGCCGGTTGACGATGGCGCTGCTGGCTCTCCTGCTTACCGGCGCAGGCTGTACGCCTGTGCGCCCCGTCGTCAAGATCGGCCTGATCGCCCCCTTCGAGGGGCTGTACAGAGAGACCGGCTACGAAGCTTTGGCGGCGTTGCGCGCTGCCGTCGAGACATGCGCGCCCGCCGGCGTAGACGTTCTGCCCCTTGCCCTCGATGACTCCAATCGGCCCGATAACGCCCGCCGCGCCGCGGCCAAGCTGCTGGTCGACCCGGCCGCGACGGCGATTATCGGCCCCTACAGCCTGGAGTCAGCCGCGGCGGTTGCCCCGGAGCTATCCTCAAGCCGCGTCGACTGGCTCGCCCCCTATATGCTCGGCGCGGACGGTCGCTTCGCCGCCCCTGGCGGCAACCTAAGCTGGCTGGTCGATCTGATCGTCGCCATCGCCGCGGCCGCGGAAAACGAGGGCGCGCAACAGATCGCCGTCGCCGGCCTCCCTCAGGCATGGCTCGCGCCCCTCGCCGCCCGCCTGACCCAAGCTTCGACGCCGATCCCGGTCCGCCTGCTCGACCTAGACGCAGGCGATCCCGTCGATCCCGGCGCGCAAGGCGCGTTCCTGTGGCTGGGCGACGCCCACGACGGCGCACGGGTCTTGGCGGACCTGCGCGAGCTGCACCCGGAAGCGGCCTTCTGGTTGGGACCGCAAGGCGGCGACCCCGTCTTTGCGGCGCACGCTGTCGTGCAGGGGCCGGTCTATTGGGCGACTTGGGCGGGCGCGCAGTATAATGCCGTCTCACAACCCGCCGTCCTTGGTTCGCCCGCCGCCCGGCTAACATTCGACGCAGCGTGCGTCGCACTCAAGGGCATGGCCGGCGAATCCTCGCCGCCGCAACCGCGCCCGCTGCTGGCGTATCGCATCACACAGGGCGGGGAAAGCGCGCCGCTCGACGTTGAAACCGGCGGCAGATAGATCTTGCGCAAACGCTGCGCCCGTCGAATAATTGGTCTCGCTTGCCAATCTCGATTTCTGAACAAATTAAGACAAAACGTCTCTTGAATCGCCTATGCGCATCCTAGAACTTAGCTGGGAATACCCGCCCTATATCGTCGGCGGCATGGGGCAACACGTAACCGGCCTCATCCCCAACCTCGGCGGGCGACAGACAGCCTTCGGCCAGCTCCAGGTGGAAGTCATCACCACCCGCTATGCCAACGGTCCCGCCTTGGAGCAGGTTAACGACAACCTCACCGTTCACCGCATCGACCTGCCGCCCCTCGACACCCACAATCTCTACAACCACGTTATCGCCAGCAACGACGCCTTGATCGAATTCGCCGCCGAACAGATCCGCCGCGAGCCGTTCCACATCATCCATATCCACGACTGGCTGGTAGGCGCGGCGGGCATTGCGCTCAAGAACGAATTCAAGCTGCCGTTGGCGGTAACCATCCACGCCACCGAGCGCGGCCGCCAGCAGGGTTACCCCGTTACCGCCGCCAGCCAACAGATCGACAATCTGGAGCGACGCGTCTGTCACGAGGCCTGGAAAGTCGTCGTGTGCAGCGCCTATATGGCCTCCGAGTTGAGCGCCTACTTCGGCACGCCCGCCGACAAAATCGTCGTCATTCCCAACGGCATCGACAGCGACGAATTGACGGTCGCCTCCGAAAGCGAAATCGCCGATTTGCGCCGCCGCTACGCGCCCAACGGCGAACGCCTGCTCTTCTATGTCGGGCGCATCGTGCACGAAAAAGGCGTACACGTCCTCATCAACGCCATGCCCGCCATCCTGGCCGAATTCCCCAACGCGCGACTGCTCGTAGCCGGCAAGAACGGGCGCAGCCTGGCGCCATTGGTGCATGCACTCGGCATCGAACACGCCGTGCAATTTCTCGGCTTCATCCCAAACCGCCAGCGCGATCTCCTTTACCAGACGGTAGACGCGGCGGTATTCCCCAGCATCTACGAACCGTTCGGCATCGTGGCGCTAGAGGCTATGGCGCTCGGTTGCAATGTGATTGCCAGCGATGTGGGCGGGCTGGGCGAAGTCGTGCGCCACATGCGCAATGGCCTCACCGTTTTCCCAGACAATGCCGAGAGCATCGCCTGGGCGGTGCATGAGTTGTTCACGAACCCGGCAGCCGCGGCGCAGCGCCGCCAAGCCGGCCGCGAGGAAGTGGTCCAGCGCTATAGCTGGCCCGGCATTGCCCAGCAGACGGCTCAGCTTTTCGAAACGATCGCTCTGGAGAGGCTCGTCACCAACTGGTAGGGTCGCTCCCCGGCGCGCTAATCGGCGGTGACGCGCTCGTACACCACCGGCAAAGGCGCAACCGGCTCGTCCGCCAGCGTGAACGCCGCCCGGATCTGCGCCACGGCAGATCGCCCGGTCTCCTCGCTCGCGGCATAGACCGTACACAGCGGCATCCCGCGTTCCACCGGGTCGCCGGTCTTGGCGTGCAGCGCCGCGCCGACGCGGTGGTCAATGGCATCGCCCTTCTTGCGCCGGCCGCCGCCCAGGTCGACGACGGCCAAACCGACGGCGCGGCTGTCGATCGACTGGACATAGCCTGCCCGCTCGCTGCGCACTTCCAGCCGGACCGGCGCCGCAGGCAGCAAATCAGGATCATCCGCCTGGCGAGCATCCCCGCCTTGTGCGGCCACAAAGGCGCGAAACTTCTCGAACGCCGCCCCGCTCGAAATGGCCCCGCGCACCTTTTCCGCGGCCTCCTCGCGCGCGAGATTGTCGTCGCCCAACAGCACCATTTCGCTCGCCACGGCCTCCGCCAACAGCCGGAAATCCTCCGGCCCGTCGCCGCGCAGCGTCTCAATCGCCTCGCGCACCTCCAACGCATGGCCGACCGCCCGGCCCAATGGCTGCTCCATCTGCGTAATCAGCGCGGTCATCCGGCGTCCGGCGCGCTCGCCGATGGCGACCATCAGGCGGGCCAGCGCACGCGCCTCGTCCAGCGTGCGCATAAACGCGCCGGCCCCGCACTTGACGTCCAACACAATGGCGTCGGCCCCTGCAGCCAATTTCTTGCTCATAATGCTGGCCGCGATCAGCGGCAAGCTGGGCACCGTGCCCGTCACATCGCGCAGCGCGTAGAGTATCTTGTCCGCGGGGGCCAGGTTGGCCGTCTGCGCCGCCACCACCAGACCGACCTTCTGCAATTGGCGGCGGAAGCGCTCCTCGCCCAGTTCCGCAGTCCACCCCGAAAAGCTCTCTAACTTATCGATGGTGCCGCCCGTAAAGCTTAGCCCGCGGCCGCTCATCTTGCCCACGGGCAGGCCGCAAGCCGCCACGACCGGCCCCACGACCAGCGTCGTCTTGTCGCCCACGCCGCCGCTGGAATGCTTGTCGACGATGACGGTTCCGGGCGGCACGCTGTCATGTAGATCGAGTTGATCACCGCTCTCCGCCATCGCGATCGTCAAAGCCGTCGTCTCGGCCTCGGTCATGCCCTGAAAGTAGACGGCCATCGCCCACGCGGCCGCCTGGTAATCGGGGATTTGCCCGGAAACGATCCCTTCAACGAAGGCGCGCACTTCCTGCGGCGTCAACTCGCGACCATCGCGCTTCTTTACAATGATGTCCACTGGGTTCATAGCTGGGGTCCGTCCCATCGGTCAAACAAAAAGAAAATGGCGCATCGCCGGCGCGACATACAGCTTGCCGGCAGCCTCTCACAGTCGTTATGTTCAGTATAACACGCCGCCGATTCGCGCCAAAGCCATTGGCAAGATCGGCGCGGCTCTGGTACAATCTCTCACTTGCGCGGCGGCCCAAGCCGCCATGCGCTAGAAAGCGAGCAAGAGCATGACGACGACTGTTACCGTGATCGGCGGCGGCCTCGCCGGTTCCGAAGCCGCTTGGCAGCTTGCCGGGCGGGGCTATGCCGTCCGCCTGTACGAGATGCGCCCCAGCCGGCCCACGCCGGCGCACGCCACCGATCGCCTGGCCGAGTTGGTGTGCAGCAATTCGATGGGCAGTACGCTGCCCGACCGCGCCCTGGGCATCCTCAAACAAGAGATGCTCGACATGGGCAGCCTCATCATCCGCACCGCTTTCCGCCATGCGTTGCCCGCGGGCAGCGCCCTGGCCGTTAGCCGCGACGACTTCGCCGCAGAGATCACCGCGGCCATCAGCGAGCATCCCAATATCACGGTCGTGCGCGCCGAGGCCGGCGATATTCCCGACGGCCCCGCTATCATCGCTACCGGCCCGCTTACCAGCGACCAACTGACGAGCCGCATTCAGGCGCTGACCGGCCAGCAGCATCTCTACTTCTACGACGCCATGGCGCCCATCGTCGCCGCGGACAGCATCGATATGTCCATCGCCTTTCGCCAAAGCCGCTACGACCGCAACAGCGAACCCGGCCAGGATCAGGGCGATTACATCAACTGCCCGCTCAACCGCGCCGAGTACGAAGCCTTCGTCGAAGCGCTGCTGGCGGCCCCGCGTATCCCGCTCAAGGAGTTCGAACAAGAGCTGGAGCGCTACTTCGAAGGCTGCATGCCCGTCGAAGTGCTTGCCGGACGCGATCTCAACGCGCTCGCCTATGGGCCGCTGCGCCCGGTTGGCTTGCGCGACCCGCGCACCGGTCGCCGCCCCCATGCCGTCGTGCAACTGCGCCAGGACAACGTCGCCGCGACCCTCTACAACATGGTGGGCTTCCAGACCAACATCCGCTGGGGCGCTCAAGAGGAAATCCTGCGCATGATCCCCGGCCTGGCCGAAGCCGAGTTCGTGCGACTGGGGCAGATGCACCGCAACACGTTCATCAACAGCCCCACGCTGTTGCGCCCGACCCTGCAATTCCGCGACCGCGACGATCTCTTTTTCGCCGGTCAGATCACCGGCACGGAAGGCTATGTGGGCAGCGCTATGGGCGGGTTAGTGGCGGGCATCAACTGCGCCCGACTGCTCAACGGCGAAACCCCGCTCACCCTGCCGCCTACGTCCATGAGCGGGGCCTTGCTCCACTACATCACCCACGCCGAACCAAAGGACTTCCAGCCCATGAAGGCCAACATGGGGCTGCTGCCGGAGATGCCGGAACGCATCCGCTCCAAGCCGGATCGCTACGCCGCCTATGCCGCGCGCGCCCGGCACGATCTGCATGCAGTTCTTCAGCAGGCGGGATTTATCCCGCTGGCTACAGATTAGCCTGTAACGCCGTCTAGCCGAGAAATGCGCGAATAACAAAAGCCGCCCCTTGTGGAGCGGCTCTTGTCGTTTACATTTCTGCCGGCCCGAAGGCCAACCGCTAACAGAGTCTTACTTGACGGACTCGGCCAGCTTGCAGTCCTTCAGATACGCACCGTTGCCCTGGGCGTCGATGAAGGCGATCTGCACATCGTCGAAGTAGATGTTGGAGTTGAAGGCGCCGGGTGAATGGCCCTGCAACAGCACCATGATGTCCTTGGCGTCGCCAAGTTCGATGGTGTTGGTCATCTCGGCCCACTCGCCGCGGACATAGCCGTTGACGTAGACAGCCGTGTCGCTGGCTGCGCCGGCCTTGACGCCCAAGGACGCCCAGTCGTAGTCCCAGCCGTCGCCCATGCCGCCGCCGGTGTCATGGTCCCAGATCAGGTACTTGACCGTGACCAAAGCCTTGCCGCCCTCGTAGCCGGCGGGAACCGGAATGATCGGGCTGCCGAAGCCGGCCGCATAGGGCTGATTGCTGGCGATCTTGGCGGAGTGCTTAGCGCCGGACATGGTGTCTTCCTCGGCGGACACGTAGGTGTTGCCGGGGCCGACCGACCGCTCACGCGAGAAGGTCACGTTCTTGGCCTGATAGTAGCCATTGTCGATCGCAAACGGAGCCCAGCCGCCGAACCAGTCGGTCCAGATGTCGGTGTTGGTCGTCAGAGACGCCCAGTCGCCGCCCGGATCGAAGTCGTTGCAGACGTTCGGGGTGTCGTACAGCAACAGGCCGAAGCCAATGCCGGTTGCGGTCTGACGAATGCCGCGGCCAGGCTCTTCCTGGGCGCGACCGCCGTCGGCGGCGTCAGCTTCGAGCGACTGCGCAGGCAGACCCGGCGGGACCAGCAGGTTGTTGTAGATCTCGTACGGATCCAGAACGTCCGTGTGCGAAATCGCCGGCGGGGCCAAGCGCGGTCCCTTGATCGCAATCGGCGGAGGTACGGCAGGGCCGGTTTGCGCGGAAGCCACAGCTGCCGGAACCATGAGCAGGACAGCTATGAGCACTGCAATAATGAAACGACTACTGCGTGTTCGAGTCATGTGAATGCTCCTTCTTAGACTCACGAATGAAGAAAGTAAAGTGCCTCAAGATAAACTACTTCGCCGATGGCATATCTATGGTCAACCAGGCAAGCCTGGAGGAACCCTATACAGTTATTGTGACTGTATTGTGACTGCTGCGCTATCGCTTCTCAACATACAACAGATCGACGTTTGTGTCCACCAGCCGTTGTTCGTATGTCTCGAAATCGCCGAAATAGGCGCGCTCATACTGCTGATCGCCGTATTCGCCCGTAAAGAGCCAGCGCTTGTTGTATTCTAGGAAAACGAGTTGGCCGGTCTGCACATCATGACAGGTGCTGCCCTTATAGACCGTCGTCCAACCGTCGCTCTCCTCGATCTCCAGCTCGTGCGGGCCGCTGCACCAAACCACCACGTTGCGCCCATCGTCGAGCGTGTACACATCCGTCGCCGGGCCGGGCTGCGCGCCCATCCAGTAGTTGTAGACAAAATTGTCGATCAACTGGCCGCTGCGTTCTTTGCCCGTATAGCGATCCACCTCGAACACCCAGGGATCAACCTCGTCGAAACAGCCCTCATCCCATAGGGGCGTATGCTCCACCTGCAGCCATTGATCGTCGCCGTCGGCCTCCGCTATGGCGTTGACGACGCCGCCGCACTCCTTGATTTCGCATCGGTCCGAACCGCACTGCCAATCAAAGCGCCAAGAGGCCTCCAGCGTTTCCGGCATGATGGCCTGCACCACCGGCACGGCATCGGCGTTGCCGTCCAGGTCAACGACGGTAGCCGCTGCCCAAGCCGGCTCAGTCGCCTCGCCCTCGGCATCCATCGGCCCGCGCACACAGCAAATCTGCCACCACTCGCCGTCCTCGCTCTTGCCGATCACCTTGAATTCGTCGCCCGGATTGGCCTTAGCGATGATGGGAGAATCCAGCTCGGGGCCGGTGCGCACGTTGGCGCGCGAGCCTTCGGTGTTGATCGTCGCCGTCACGTCCGGCACGATCACCGCTTCGGGATCGGGCAAGCTGTATTCCGCAATATCCGAGAGCCGCGCCGTAGCGGCAGACGAAGCATCCGTCTCGGCCGCAGGCTGGGCCGGAATCGTGGTGACACAGGCGCCCAAGACAAACGCCATCAGGACGGCCATCGCGACAAAATGAATCGCACGCCCGGCGCCGGCCCATTTCAGCGAACCAAAACTCCCGCTATCCAGTCTTTGCATAGAAGAACAAATCCAGCTCTTGCCACAATTTGCTATACGAAACACCGGCGCGCGGAGATTCCAGTCGACTGAAACTGACTCGAAAAGTTCAGAAAACGCCGCGGCCTAACTCCTGTTCGCAAACGGGCGGGTAGAGATTTAACGGTCAATTGGAGAGGCGCTGTTGAGGGAGTGTTCTGGGCTTCAGACCGGCAATGCCGGTGGAATGATGACGTAGCGGCGTCAGATGAATAGATGATTGCTTGCTACGAATTAGCCCATCCGCCCTAGGCGATGCCTCTCTCCCATCCTGTAAGGCTTATTACCCAAACATTATAACCCAAGTCACGGGCGATATCAAGTCGGTCGAAATCTCACATCACGCTATGCGAGCGGCTCCATCGGTCCGCCTCGTGTAGTCGATCTCGCCCGCGCCATCCGTTCGCCGCGCCAATGCTCACGGCGCGATGATGGTATCCTGCGTCAACCCCATGTCGTCCAAACCGTCGTAGGCATAGGAGCGCACGAGATGATTGGGATCGTCCAGCAACGGGTAAAGCAGCGCCGCCGCCTTTTTCGTGCCGATTTTGCGCAGCGCATAAGCGGCGCGAGCGCGGGCGCCATCGTGTAGCGAATCCAGCACAGCGCCCAAGGCGTCTACAGCGTCATCGCCGCAGCGAGCGAGCGCGTCCGCCGCAGTCTGGCGCACCAGCCCGTCCGCGTCGGTCAACATGGCGGCCAGCGCAGGAATGGCCGGGCGAGCCGCTTCCGGGGCCCGCTCGTACAGATGCGCCAGAGTCAGCGCGCCGGCAGAGCGCAGCGCCGAATCCTCATCCGTCAACTTGCGCGAGATCACGTCGACCGCTTTGCTCGATCCGACCAGCGCCAGGGCGCGTACAGCCCACCAACAGCAGTCGGCTTCACCCTTCGCCGCCAATTGGATCAGTTCGTCTTCGTCCTCGGCCGTCAAGCGATGCACCAGCTTTTCGGCGAGTTCGTCATCGTGTGCGTCAATGGCCGCCCGCAGGCGCGTTATCGTCATGCTTGTTTCCATAGGTTTGCCATACCATTCTGGGTCTGAACCAACCGAACAGTCAGTTCCTGGCGTCCAGCGCCAAGTCGTACAACTGCAGCCAGTCAAATCGAATTTCTGCGGCGCCTGCATCTTGCGCGCCGCCGACGAGACCGACGCCGCCCGCATCGATGCCGGCAGGCCCTTCAAACAGCAACATGCCGTTGCCGTAGAAACGCATCGTTCGCCCGTCGTCGTCTACCGTCAGAGTGTTCGTACTTCCCGCCAAATTCAAAAAGTTCGCCTTTGTCCAGGGCTGAAGCGTCGCCAGTTCGCCGTCCTTTTGCATCTGCACCGCGAAACGGCCTTCGCCATCCACCAAAAACAGATAGAAATTATCGGCGTCGACATAGCGATCGACTACGCCTGCATAGCCCCACGGCGTATGGGTCGCCACGATGGCGCTCGCCTGCACGCGGTGCGCGCTCGGGTCTTCCACGCCCAGCAAGCTCCATACCACGCGGTTCGGCCACACTTCCATGCGATAGGTCGAATTGGTCGGCTGGTGCTCGATGCGCCATTGGCCGGGCTGGTCGCCCACGGAAAAGGAGGTCTCGGCCTTGCTAAAGTCGTCGGTCAGCAGCAGCCGATACCCCGCGATCTGCACCGGGTCCGCGATCGGCGTCGTCACAGAGCGCACCGAGTCCGCCACAATGCGCGGCGCATGCCACCATGACGGGAACAGATCCCACATGTTCGCCAGCACCAAGAACACAGTCGCCAACACGATCATCGAGAGCAAAGCGGGCAGCGCCGCCGGCGGCGCAGGAAAATTATTCTGGCGCGGCGGGCGCTGCGGAAGCGCCTTGGCCGTGGGCCGCCGCGGCGACAATCCCAGCTCAACTCGCTTGCGCGCGCCGACTTCCTGTGCTACAACACTTTCGGCATGGGGAGGGACTGCGCTGTCCGAGGTTCGACTCACTGTGGACATGGCTGCTTCCTGTTCTGCTGAACCCTTCAACCGGTTACGGCGATTATAGCATCGAGTTGACCAAGACACAAAGCCGCGCCGCGAATAACGAATAAGGTGCATCCCAAAAACTGGGCATGTGACCCGCTTTATAGTAACCCCTGCCCAAAGGCGCGCCGGCCTTGGCGCTAGAACTGCACGCCGCACAGCCTTCCCGCCCCATCGTCGCATTCGATGCCGTCATTAGGGCCGTCATTGAGGAGCAAAGATCCGCCGCCATGATGAAAACCGAGAACCTCTATTCCCGCGCCGATTCCCAGGCCGAGCAAAGCGTTTGGCGCCCTTCGCGCCGCCAGCAAGCGCTCGCCTGGTTTGTCCACGCCTTCACCGCCACAGGCGCCGTCTGGGGGTTGCTCGCCGTCTTTGCCGTCTCCGACGGTCGCTGGATCGAGGCCTTCATCTGGCTGGGCGTAGCCGTCTTCGTCGACGCCTTTGACGGCATTGCCGCCCGGAGATTGCGTGTCAAGGAGGCGCTGCCGGAATTCGACGGAGCCTTGCTGGATAACATCCTCGACTACCTCAACTACGTGTTCGTGCCCGCCTACTTCCTGGCAGTGGCCGGCTTCTTGCCCGAATCGCTGCGCGTTGCCGGCGCCGTCCTGATCCTGCTGGCCTCGGCCTATCAATTCTGCCAAAGCGACGCCAAAACCGAAGACCATTACTTCAAGGGCTTCCCCTCATACTGGAACATCATGGTCTTCTACATGTTCATCCTCAATCTGCCGGCTTGGTTGAACATGGCCCTTGTCGTGGTCCTGAGCGCACTCGTTTTTGTCCCCATCAAATACGTCTACCCCTCGCGTACGGCGACGCGCCCAGGGCTGACGATGGCGTTGGCCGGCATGTGGGGCCTGGTCAACGTCGGCTTGCTGTTTCAACACCCAACCCCCAGCCCCTGGCTGATCGCGGCCTCGCTGCTCTACGTCGCCTATTACATCGGCCTCAGCCTCTACGCTACCTGGCAGACGGCAGCCCTATCCCGCTGATCGCCGCCTGACGCGGCTAGCTGCGCCACGCGGCCAATGCCAGCAGGAGCCAGCCGGCGATAAACGCCACGCCCCCGATCGGCGTGATCGCGCCCAGCCAGCGCGTGCCCGTCATCACCAGCAGATACAAACTGCCCGAAAAGACCACGATCCCCGCAATGAAAAGCCAGCCGGCGATGACCGGCAAGCTGGAACTCGGCCATCGCCCGATGGCGACCACGACCGCCAGCAGCGCCAGAGTGTGATAGAACTGGTAACGCACGCCCGTCTCGAACGTGCGCAAGAACTCGGCGCTCAGACGCGCCTCCAGCCCATGCGCGCCGAACGCGCCCAGCGCCACGCTCAGCGCGCCGGATAGAGCGGCAATGACCATAAACAGCCTGTCCATTCGTCTCTCCGTTCTCCTAAGCCGGATCAGTCCGTTTCGATTGTCCCATCGCCCGGCGCAGCCTGGGCCGGATAGATGCGGTAGATTCTGCCGGTCGCCTGGTCAGAGACCAAAAGGCTGTCCTCATCCCACGCCAGCAGATGCTGCGGGCGGATCAAGCCGCTCACAAAAGTCTCGACCTCTCCCTCGGCATTGTCGCCGGCATAGGCGACGCGCACGCGCACAATTTCTCCCTCCCCGCGCAAGGCGACGAGCAGTGCATCCGGTTCCCAGGGCGACGCCACGACGCTCGTCGGCGCGGCGTGCGGGGCGAAGAGCGCAACGGGCGAGCGCGTCCCCAAACAGCGCACCTGCGTGCCGCCATAGTTGAGCGCAGGCTGCTGCGCCGCAAAGCACTGCGGCCAGCCGAAGTCAGCGCCTTCCGCCACCCAATTCAACTCGTCGGGCGGCGCTGCGCCGTTCACCAGGTCAGCGCCGATCTCGGTCACCCACAGCCGCCCTGCTGCATCGAAGGCGTGGCCGTAAGCGCTCTTCAACCCGCTCGCCAGCGCCTCCGGCTCATCGGGCTTGGCCGGGTCCAGCCGCCACAGCGTCGCAGAGCCGGCGGTCGGCTCGCCGCCGAAACGCGCCCCGCTCGTCTCGAAGATCAACATGCGCTCCGGCGTAACGGTCAGCGTTCCGTTGGAGCGCCCGTCAAAGGGCAAATCGTTCAGCACAGCCTCGACGGGGCCGACGACGCCCTCCTCATCCAGCGGATCCAGAGACGCGCGCAGCAAATCGCGCTTGGTCGCGATCCAGAGATAGCCGTCCAGCAGCGCGATCCCCGTCGGCTTGAGCAGCCCCTCCACGACGATGCTGCGCTCGCCGCTCTCCAGGTCGATGACCGTCACCTGCCCCGTGCCGGCGTTCTCGTCGCCCGCCATCTGCGCCACCCACAGACGGCCTTGCGGCCCCCTCGTCATCTGTGTCGGCGCCTGCAAGCCCTCCGCCGCCACATCCGCCGCATAGCCGGGCGGCAACACTAATCTGCCTGCGCTCGCCTGACGGCGCGCCGGGACGCTTGCCGGAATGCAACCGGCCACAAACAGCGCCCCGATCAAACAGGCCAAAAACGCAATACGCATGTTCACCCGAACTCAGGGATTCGGTCCAATAGCGACCGGACGGCTGGGATCTGTGATCCACTCGCTCCACGAACCGGCGTAGAGCCGCGCATCGCCCAGGTCGGCATGCGCCACGGCAAGCACGTTATGCGCAGCCGTCACGCCGGACCCGCAGTAGAAAATCGCCTCCTGCGCCGGCGCGCCCTGCAACAGCGCCGCAAAGCGCTCGCGCAACGCCGGCACGGGCCGAAAACGTCCGTCCTCTTGCAAATTATCCGGGTAGGGAGCCGAAATCGCGCCGGGAATATGGCCCGCCACCGGGTCTATCGTCTCGTTCTCGCCGCGGTAACGGTCCGCCGTGCGCGAGTCGAACAGCGCTAGATCAGCCGCGCCGAGACGGCCCACGAGTTCCTCCGCCGTCGCGACCATTCCGCCGCGCACCCAGGGCGTAAAGGTGCGCGGCGTGCGGCTGCTCGCTGCCGCCGTCACCGGCAGCCCCGCCGCTTGCCACTGCGGCCAGCCCCCGTTGACCACGGCAACCGCGTCATGGCCCAGCCAGCGCAACAGCCACCATAGCCGCGCCGCCATCGCCCCGCCGCTGTCGTCATAGGCGACGATCTGCACGCGTTCGTCAATGCCCCATGCGCAAAGCCGCTCGGCCAGCACGGACGGTTCCGGCAGCGGGTGGCGGCCTGTCTTGCCGGGCGTAACCGGCCCGGAGAGGTCTTCGTCGATATGCGCATAAATAGCGCCCGGAATGTGCGAGGCCTGATAGAGCCGCCGGCCCTGTTCCGTGTCCGCCAACGAAAAGCGGCAATCGATGACAGCCCAATTTTCGTCGTCTAGATGCTCAGCCAGTTCGGCCGCCGATATCAGCGTGCGATGCGCCATGCTCATCTCCTGGAAGCTTGCAATTCGCCTGAGGTGGATACCGCCTTATTTTGCACAGCAACGTCCCGGCGTCCAAACCGCGAGCCTTGCCGACGCAGCGCGATGCCCGCCCCGCTCGCAGCGGGCCATTTCATCGCCCTCGCCATTTGGCCGCCTCGGCGTCTGATGGTATCGTGCCGCGCAGGAATGTCAATTCGCCGCCTAGAAAGCCATTGCCATGCGACTGTTCCTGATCCGGCACGGAGAATCCGCCAACAACTTCCTAGCGCTCGACGCCGGCTACGATCACTACATGCGTACCCGGCACGTCGACCCGCCGCTGACCGAACTGGGCGAGCGGCAGGCGGCGCGGCTGGCCGAGCATCTGGCCGCCAACGGCCACCCGGAAGAGCGCCACGGCCAATCGCCGACGCAGCCCAATGCCGGCTACGGCATCACCCATCTCTATTGCAGCCCCATGCAGCGGGCCTTGCAGACAACACAGCCCGTTGCCGCTGCGCTAGGGCTACAGCCCGAAGTGTGGACCGACATCCACGAACATGGCGGCATCTTCTACGGTAACCCGCGCAGCGGCGAAGGCCTGGTCAGCCGCCCCGGCATGAGCCGCAGCGAAATACAGCAGCGCTTCCCCGGCTATATTCTGCCCGACGCCATCGATGAAGACGGCTGGTGGCGCAGCGGCTATGAAGACATGCCCGCCTGCTATGCCCGCGCCATGCGCGTGGCGCGCCGTCTCCTTCAGCGCGCCAAAGATAACAGCGCACACGGCGTCGAAGAATCGCTTGCGCTCGTGTCGCACGGCACCTTCATCGACAGCTTGCTCAAGGCCTTTTTCCATCAAATCCCCGATCGCCGCTTTCTTTACCAGCACTACAACACGGCCATCACCGGCGTCGACTTCATGCACGACGGCACGTTGCTGCTGCGCTTTCTTAATCGCACGCAACACCTGCCGCCGGAGATGATCTCGGTATAGTTCTGTTGGTGGAAAACTGTTGCGCCAGCCGTGCGGCTCAGTCGAAATCCGCCGGCAGGTCGGGCCGGCGAAGGTGCTCGAAAAAGCGCGCGATCTGCGCCGCGGTCACGCGGCCGATGGAAAGCTCCGGCAGATCGTTCGGGGCGAAAAACTCTGCGCCGTCCGTCTCGATGCTCGACGCCGGCGCGCCGTCCAGCAATTCGCAGCGCAGCGCCACCTTGTAGATCGAAAAGGCGTGCGGCGGATGACCGTGGCGGCTGCGATCCCACACGGCCAAGAGCTTCACCGCGCGCGTGCGATAGCCGGACTCCTCCCATACCTCGCGCTCCGCGACCTCCGAGGGCGACTCGTTCACATCCGCCCAGCCGCCGGGCAGAGACCACAGCCCATCCGACCGCTCGCGCACGAGCAGAATGCGCCCGTCACGAAAGACCACGCCGCGCACATCCACCTTCGGCGTGGCGTAGCCGCGCTCCCCGTCGAACAAATCGCGCAGCGCCGCCGCATCTTCGCCCGCCTGCGCCGCCATCATCTCCACGGCAATGCGACGCACCGCGGCGTAGCGTTCCGCGTCAAACGGGCTCTGGGCATAGGCCAAGCCGTTCTGCGCCAACGCCTGCAACTCGCGAGCCCACGTTAACCGGCGCGGTTCGCCATGCGTCAGCCCGGCGTCGGGTTCCGTATCCGGCCCCATGCTTCTCATAAGGCGACCTCCGGCTCGGTGTCGGTCAGGGCCAGCACATGCACGACCTTCCAGCGCCGACGTTCCGCTTCCCAGGTGCGACGCAAGTCCGCCGGCCCGTCGCCGCCGATGAGCCACGCCTCCGCTTCGGGGCTGCACCTCAATTCCACGCCGTAAAGATTGGCCGGGCGTTTGGCCTGTTCGACGCGCGCGGCCAGGTTGCGCAGCCCCTGCACCGCCGCGTACGCCGCGACCGCGGCGACATCGCCGTCAGGCGCTTCCCCGGACTCCTCATCGGCGCGGCCATCTTGCAGCCGCAACAACTGCCAGCGCCAACGCATCGCCGCGCCGTTTCTCTCTCCGCCCCCGTTTACCGCCCAGACGTTGAGCGCAAACTCGCAATCCGCAGGCCGGTCCGCCTGGAAGAAACGGTAAACATCCCTGAATTCCCGCGTCAGCCGCGCCGGCGGCAGATCGTTGCGCGCCCTGCGCCCATACGCCTTGCTGCTCAGCCGCTCATCCAGGATGGCGACCACCCCGCGGTCTGTGCTGCGCCGGATCAAGCGGCCAAAGCCCTGCTTCAGCGACAACGTCATCAGCGGGATCATATAGTCGGCAAAGCTGCTGCCGCCCGCCTCGTCGATGGCCTGCATGCGCGCGCTGTGCAACGGGTCGCCCGGCGTCGGGAAGGGCATCTTGTCGAGGATCACCAGACTCAGGTCCTCGCCCGGAATGTCGACGCCCTCCCAAAAAGAGCGCGTCGCCAACAGAACGCTGTGCGGCGTCTCCTTAAACCAGGCAAGCAGCGCGTTGCGCGGCGCATCCCCCTGGGCGCGCAACGGCCAGATCACCGGACGATCCAGGCTCTGTAGCCGGTCGCTCACCTGCTGCAAGCCGCTCCAACTGGTGAAGAGGCACAGCGCCCGCCCCCGGCTCACCTCCAACAGACGCTGCATCTCCACAGCCACTCTATCGTAATAGACATCGGCATTGCGCCAATCGTAGGCGGGCAGCGGCGGCTGATAGAGCAGCGCCTGGCGCGGATACTCGAAGACGGGCGGCAACACATGCTCCTCGCCCGTCGCCAAAATGCCGCAGCGCTGCTTAAAGTGCTCGAAATGGCCGTTTGTCGCCAACGTAGCGCTCGTGCAGATCACGCTGCGGGCGATGGGTCCATCCTCGCCTTCAGGGTGAAAGAGGGTAGTCGTCAGCCGGTTGGCCGGGTCGATGGGGGCCGCATGCAGTTCCAGGCTGATATAGCGCCGGTCGAAGACACGCTGCGCATAGCGCACCACCACATCGTCATGGCGGCTGGTCGCCACAATCGCCAACTTCTCCGCCGTGCTGTTGAGCGCCTCGATGCCCATTTCGTAGACCTTGCGGGCCTCGGCCTCTTCGTCATCACTCGGCGGCTCCGATTCTTCGTCGCTGCCGTAGGGATTGCTCAACTTCAGCTGTTGGGCCAGATTGCGCAGCGCATGGCTCAGGCTGCCCATCGTCTCCAGATCGCCCTCAAGGCGATAGCTGTTCTCGCGACTCAGATGCGCCGCCTCCTGAAAGGCCAGCGTGTTGAGCATGCGCAGTTCGTCTAATTCGTCCTCGTCCGCATGTTCGCGATACACGGAACGGTTGAGCAGTTGCACGACCGTGTAGTCGCTCACGTTGGTCTCATAGACCGCGGTGGCTGTCTGCTCCAGTTGGTGCGCCTCGTCGATGATATAGACCGCGGCCGGCGGCAAGATGCGCTCGCCGGCAAAGCCCAGTTCCAGCGCATTCAGCAGCAGATGATGATTGGTGACGATCAACTGGGCCTCAGCCGCCTGATCACGCATACGGTTGACCCAGCAATCGTCGTGATAGAAGCGGCAGTCGCGGTGCAGGCAATCGTCGGGATAGCTGACCAGCCGCGGGCGCAGATCAGACGAAAGCACAAAAGGCAGATCGTCCACGTCGCCCGTGCCGGTTTCTTCCAGCCAAGAGCGCAAATAGGTCACCTGCTCGTCCTCGCGGTCATAGAGCGAAAAGGTGCGCTGTTCGAGCAGTTCCTTCTCCCATTTCAGCGTGCAGATGTAGTTGCTCCGCCCCTTCACCACGACGGCGGAGACGTCCCGGTCCATGACCTGGCGCAAAAAGGGGATGTCTTTGGTGAAGAGCTGGTATTGCAGCGACTTGTTGGCCGTGGCGATGACGACAGTCTTGCCGCTCAGAATGGCCGGGAGCAGATAGGCAATCGATTTGCCTGTGCCGGTCGGCGCCTCGATCAACGCATGACTCTCGGTCTGCAGCGCCCGCTTCACAGCCTGCGCCATCTCAAGCTGGCTGGGCCGCAGCTCATAGCCCTCCAAATGCTGGGCCAGCGGGCCGCTCGCGCCGAAGAATTCGGCCAGATCGCATGCGTCCAGTTCGGACGTCGCCTGCGCCGGCTCGGCAGAGGCGGCTGGTTCGACGGATAGAGCAGGAGGATGGGAACGCGTCTGTTTACCGGGCATGGACAAAGTCTAGCACGGATGTGCGAAAAAGGGCAAGCGTAATTAGCCCGAAATTTGGACGCATTTCTGCGGAGCGAAACGGCCAAACAAAAATGGGGCTGGGCAACCGAATGCCCAACCCCATTGGTTATGCTGGAACGCTTGTGCGTCCCGTCTTCGCAATCGCTCGCTCTCTCGATCAGTCGGGCGGAGGCAGGATCACGGCGTCAATGGCGTGCACGACGCCATTGGTCGCCTCAAGGTCGGGCACGACGACATTGGCGCCGTTGACCTTGACAGAGCCGGCGGCAACCTCGAAGCTAACCGGCTTGCCCTGTTGGGTCGTCGCCTGCATGCCGTCGGTCACATCCGCCGAAAGCACCTTGCCCGGCAGCACATGGAAGAGCAGAATCTGCGTAAGCTGCTGGGTGGGGTTGCTCATAAGCTGATCGAACGCCCCCGCCGGCAACGCCGCGAAAGCGGCGTCGGTGGGCGCAAAGATCGTGAAGGGACCAGGCCCCCTGAGCGCATCCGTCAAGCCGGCGGCGGTCAGCGCGTCCACCAAGCTGGTGAAGCTGCCCTGCGCCTCCAGCGCGGTAATCAGGTCGACGGCCGGCTCAGCCGCTTCTTCCTCGGCAGCGGGCTCTTCCGCAGTCGCATCGGTCTCGGTCATGGCTTCCGTCGCCGTAATCCCGGTCGTCGCCGTTACAGGCGTGGTGGCCGCAGGTTCGGCTTCCTCTTCGGGCTCAGGCGTAGCAGCCGGAGCAGCCGGGGCCGGCGTAGCCGCCGCAGCCGGGGCCGTGGCGCCGGAAGAAATCTCGTTCTCGGTGGGCAGTTGCAGCACATCGCCCACCTCGATGTTGTTGCAGTCGGCCAGGTTGTTGAAGTCGCACAGCGCTTCCCACAGACCGACATCGCCATAGATATCGCGCGCGATCAGGCTGAGCGTATCGCCCGCCTGCACCGTATAGGTCCCGCCGGGTTCGCCTTCACGTTCCACAGCAGGCGCAGGCTCGGCAGCCGTTTCGTCGGCCTCAGCAGGCGCTTCCTCTTCACCGGCCTCTTCCGCCTCCGAAACCGGGGTTGCTACGCTTTCCTGTGCGGTAAACGTCTGGCCCGAATCGTCGGTCAAAATGCCCCCGTCCACGCGCAGCGTATAGGTGGCAGGCACTTCCGAATTGTTGTAAACAATCACGATGTACGGGCCGAGGCCGGACGCCGAAAAGCTGGCGGCCCGCTCGTTCGCCGCCAAATCCGGGTGACTGCTGCCGGCGGAGATGGCGAGATTGCTGAGGATCACGTTCGTGTTCGGGTCCAGGAAGCGATTGAAGCCCGCCTCGTCCAGCACCCAGAAGTTCATGCGACGCGCAAGCTCCGAACTGTCCTGCGGGTCGAAGGCCAGCACCAGATTCATCGTGCCGTCTCGCTCGCTCGGTTCCAGGCCGAAGTAGTGCTGCGCATTCTGTTCGACCAATTCGCCCTTCAATTCCTGAGCGCTCACCACGCCGGGCGTTGCCATAGGAGCAGGGGCTTGCGTCGCCTCAGGTTCCGGCGTCGCTTCGGCTTCAGGAGTCTCTTCAGCTTCCGGCGTAGCAGCCGGTTCCGTCGTCGCCTCGGCTTCCTCAGTCGCCTCTTCCTCCGGCGCGGCTTCGTCAGTCGCCTCTTCTTCGGCAGCCTCTTCCTCCGCCTCCGGCGTCTCAGCCAATGCGTTCGGGTCTCTCACCTGATTTGATTCGTCGATGATGAACGCATTCTTCGCCGTCAGGGTAAATTCGGCGTCCGAATTTGAATCGTTGAACACGACGATCGTATAGTAGCCGCCCGTGGCGTTGAATTCGACGCCCACCTCATTGGCGAGCGACTCAGGACCAAGCGAGCTGGCGGCGGATAGGTTGTTGTCCCGCGCTTTGCCGCCGTTGAGCACCGCCGAAACGTTCTGCTCGGTCAGCACGTAGAACCCCACTCCCTGCGATGCAGGGTCGTTGCGATCCCATGTGCTCGTGACGGTCACCTTCTCATTCGGCGTAACCGGTTCCAGCCCCAGCCAGATCTCGGCGAACTGGCCGCCGGTGATCACGCCCCTCACCTCTTCAGCGCGTATCGTCTGCGCGGCCGGCGCGCTCTCCACCGCAGCGCTTGCCGTCACGCCGAACGACGCAACGAGCAGCGCAGCAATCATCAGACTGGATAGAATGCGCCCCAATTTAGGTTGTGCCATTGTCCTCATTACCTCCCGTTGACCTCAGAATCTTTCGTTGTCCGTTTGCGGACGCAGGGTTAATGTCTGTCCAACTAGCCGACTCGCATTATTCTCGTTTTTTCGTCTTTTCATCCATGCCGGTCCGTTCTCCGTTTGGCGACATCCGGTCGCCGGCGCGCAGACGCCCGGCATTTTGGAGTACAATTAAGTCATTATACCCTCTCCCAAAAGTCCAGACCAAATCCGCTCAAACCGCTTGGCCGCATTGCAAGCGCCCGGCAGCCGCTCATGGGGCTTCCAAACGCAGGTCGCGGATGAGATGATCGGCGTAGTTGTAGTCGGAACGCACAATGCGCAGCCGGAAATCATACAGCCCGGACGGCAGCCGGCTCAGGTCCAAGCGCGCCAGCAAGCCGTCCAACACCGGCTGCTCGCCGCTGAGAAGGAAGTTCCACTCCTCGCGCCGCCCCGGAGACCACGCCAGTTCCCAGCGCAACAGGTTCTCGGCGGGCACAGTGCCCACGAAATCGACGATGCCCGACACGGTCGCGCCGCTGCGCGGCAACGAGAAGCCGGCAGCCGGTGCGAACGCAAGTTGCGGCGGCCCCGCATTGGCAATCGTCAGGCCGCGCAGGTGATACTCGCTGTAATTCCCGTCCTCGTACACATTGCGCAGGCGCAGGTCATACAAGCCGTCGCCAAACCGAGCCGTGTTCAGTTCGTAGATGACGTTCTGCCACACCTGGTCCCTGCTGGTAATCAACAATTGCCACTGCTCCAGACCCGCCGGCGAGATCGCCAGCTCATAGCGGGCGAAACGCAGTTCCAGCGTGCCGTTGACCGTCGCCCGCACCGGCACGACGCCCCGCAGAATGGCGCCGTTGTCCGGGGCATAGAAGCCCTGCCCGCCTGGAATCCGGCTCAATATGGCCGGCGTGGGCGTAGGCAACGGCGAGACGGGCGTCGGCGTGGCGTTCGGCACAGGCGTCAGCGTCGGCGGGTTGGCGTTGCGAATCTCCACCCTGCGCACGAAGAACTCGGTGAACGTGCCGTCGTTGCGGATGGCGCGCGAGCGCAGGTCATAGAACCCGTCCGCATAGACGGTCGTGTCCAGCCGCGCCAGCGTATCGTCATGCACGATGGCAAAGCTCGTGTTCACCCACTGCCAATTCTCCATGCCCGCCGGCGAGATGTGAATGTCGTAGCGCTGATACGAATCGACCAGCGCCGTCCCCACGATCCGCGTAATCCCGAAAATGGCGTCGGTCTCCAGCGGCTCGACGATCTCATTCACGGCGCGCTTGACCTTGGTCGCCGTCGGCGTAGGCGTATCCGTCGGCAACGGGCTTTGCTGCGCCAGCGCGCCCGGCCCGCCGCTGCGTGCGTCGAGCCAGACGAACAGCCCGAAGATCGCCAGCGCCAGAACAACCAACGTCCACCGCTTCCACCGCTTATTGTCTCGCACGCCTAGCATGATCCTTCCGTCCGCACACAGCCGGCGTACAACGCGCGCTCACCCTCAAACATCGCCGCTAGCCGCCGCGCAACGTCACATGATGGCACGGCGCATCCGCAGCCGCATCTTTCTTGTGCGGGATCGAGATCGGCGCGCTCAGGGGATTGCCGGACTCGTCGATCACGCTCAGAACCAAATCCTGCGGCCCGTCCGCCCAGATCGGAAAGTCAAAGCGCCCATAGTCGTTCGGCCCGCCTTTGCTCACCGTCTCCGACTGGTTCCCCCACGGGTCGCGCATCACGATGCGCACGCCGGCCAGCGGCGCCCCATCGCGATTCACCACCTGTCCCATCACATACTGCCCCGGGCACGCCCAGTCATGCGCCACCGGTGCGCCCAGGCCGAAGCTGCCCGGCCCGGCCAACCCAACCTCCAACGGACCCTGGATCGACGCCAACTCCACCGCCCCTTCCACATTCAGCGTCGACACATCGGGATTGCCCGCGCCGGCTAGGTCGACCAGAACGCGCATCCCGCCGTCTTCCGGCTGCGCCTCTAGGGCGAGGGCTGCGGGCACAGCCTCCTTCAGAGCGGCGCACGGACCGAACACGGCATTCGCTCCGTGGCGCAAGCTCCACGCCAGGGCGTGCAGTTGCTCAAGCGAATACGACGGCAGTTCCGTCGCCTCCTGCAACTCGGCGTCCGCCGATAGAGCGATCGCCGACGTCAATGCGACGAGGTTGGGCAGGCCAACCGTACCGGGCAGGGCCAGCATTGTTCGCTCCGCCGCGCCTTCCAATTCGCAATAACCCGCCAGACGGACCTCCTCGCCCTGCTGCACAATCACCGGGGCCGCAGCGGTGCGCGCCACGCTCCCATACAACAAGTCTTCGCGCCCTGCTTGCTCCGCCCATGACCGGCGGAACAACTCGCCGCCCTCGCGGCAGGCCAACCCCGGCGGGCAATCGGGCAGTTGCACCACGTCCGCTGGCGCCTCGAAATCCCAGCCGGCGGGCGATTGCGGTGCGCCCAGATCGGCGAGAAACTCCGGCTGAGCCAGCGCCGCCTCCATAAAATCGTGCCAGATCGGCGCAGCCCCGGTGACGCCGCTAGCGTTGCGCATCGGTCGCCCATCGCTGTTGCCGGCCCACACGCCCGCCGTCAAGTATCGAGTATAGCCCACCGTCCAATTGTCCCGCCAATCGTTTGTCGTGCCCGTCTTTGCTGCCGCCGGGCGACTCAACGCCAGAGGAGAGCGTTCCCCAAAGGCGGGCGTTCGAGCCCGGTTGTCGCTCAATATATCCGTCACCAAAAAGGCGGTATCCGCCGCCAAGACCGGAAGCGGTTCGACGCTTGCCCGCTCTTCCAATATACGTCCCTGGCTGTCATGAAGTGACACCAAATATTGCGGCGGCACATATTGCCCTGCGTTTGCCAGCGTGTGGTACGCCGTCGTCAAGTCGAGCAACGTGACTTCGCCGCCGCCCAATGTCAGGCTCAGCCCGTACCAGTCGCCGGCCTGGTCCAGACTGCGGACGCCCATCGCCCGCGCCGCCTCCAACATGCGCTCCACGCCCAACGCGTCGAGCAGCTTCACCGTGGGGATGTTATAACTGTTGGCGAGCGCAGTGCGCACCGTCACCGGGCCGTGAAACGTCTCGTCGTAGTTTTGCGGTCGGTAAGTCAACGCATCCCCTGCCAACATGCCGGCGCCGCCCATGCTCTGCGGCAGGCCGACCGTATACGTCACAGGCACATCCCATAATACGCTGGCCGGGCTGACCAAGTTATCCTCAATCGCCGCGGCATAGAGGATCGGCTTGATGGCGCTGCCCGGCTGCCGCGGACTGATCGCGACGTTGACCTGCCCGGCAATGGCATCATTCTCGAAATCTGCGCTGCCGACCATCGCCAAGATTTCGGATGTGCCGTTCTTCAGCGCCGTCAGGGCCGCGTTGCTCAGGCCATAAACGGGCTCCAACTCGGCCACCCGCTCCGCCACAATTTGCTGCGCCAGGTTCTGCAAGTCCAAATCCAGCGTCGTATGCACCTGAAAGCCGGCCCGTTGCACATACCCCTCGCCCAATTCGGCGTTCATCCGCTCGATCACATATTGCACGAAATGCGGCGTCAGATTCGGCGCCAGCCCGCGGTCCCCGGCCAACTCCAACGGCTCATCGTACAGCGCATCCGCCTCGCTCTCGGTCAAATAACCGTGCCGCGCCATCATGTCGAGCACCACGCGCTGGCGTCGCTTGGCCGCCTCGAAATCATCGTAGGGGTTAAGATAGGCGGGCTGTTGCGGGATGCCCGCCAGGAGAGCGGCTTCCGCCGCGGTCAAGTCGACCGCGCTTTTGCCGAAGTAGACCTGCGCCGCCGCCTCCGGCCCATAGGCAAGCTGGCCGTAGTTGAGCAGGTTCAGGTACATCTCCAGCAGTTCATCCTTGTCGTAGAGGTCGGTCAACTCCTGCGCCAGCCCGGCCTCCAGCACTTTGCGGTCGAACGACTGATCGTAACGTTGATCCGCGCCCAAAAACAGGTTGCGCGCCAACTGCATGGTGATCGTGCTGGCGCCGGAGACGATCTCGCCCTCCTGCAAATTCTGGATGGCGGCTCCGGCAATGCGTCCCGCGTCCACGCCCGGATTCGTGAAGAAAGTGGCGTCCTCCACGGCCACGGTGGCGTCAATCAGATGCGGCGAAACCTTGTCCAGGCTGATCCAAACGCGGCGGCCTTCGCCGAACGTCTCGGCCAACAAACGCCCCTTGCGGTCATAGATGCGCGTCGTCTGGAAGATGCGAGGCAGCGGCCCCGGTTGGTACTGGCGCATATAAGCCTCGGCCGCGGCCATCGGGTCCTCGGCCTTACGCGTCCCAATCAGTTCCGCCCGTCCGCCGAACAGGTTCAGACCGCCGCACCCGGCCAACAGCAAGGCAAACGCAAGCAACGCGAACAGCGCGGCCGGCAGCCGCTTGCGACCAGTGCGCCCATACGACAATTGCGATTTTCTCATTGCCCATTCTCTTACTCCGGCGGAACAATACCACGGCCGGACAGTCAACCTTCCACACAGCTAAAATCTTCGGGGCAAAGACGCCGCAAGCGCCCTCGACGGCATAACCCACACGGCATAACCCGCTTCGCTTCGCCAACCCTCTGCCTCAAAAACGGCTGCTTGCGGGGAAATGTTTCATGCCCGCAACAGAAAACCGGTCGCCGTCAGCTTATCGCCGGCAACCGGTCTCTTTCATGTCCATAGACTTGTGCGCCCGCCAACCGGCCCGAGCGCCTGCCCAACTCCTGCGGCGGCTCAGTCCTCTGGCGACTCTGTTTCTGTCATTCTGACGACCGGAGGGAGGAAGAATCCGCTCGTCCGCCATACAGGGATTCTTCGCCTTCGGCTCAGAATGACAACTGCACAAGTCATGTTAACGCACCACTCAGTCCGCCCCCGTCCAAATCACATAGTGACAGCCGAGATCGGTCGGCCCGCCCTGTTTATGCGGTACGCGCGCCACGGAACTGACGGCGGCGCCATTGCTGTCATATAACGAGATCGAAATATGCTGCGGGCTGTCGTCCACGATGGCGAAGCGGAACGAGCCATACCCCGGCATCTGCCCGCTTGTGACGGTCTCTTGCCGGTTGCCCATCTCATCCTGATAGACCACGCGCACGCCCGCCACCGCCTGCCCGACCCCATTCGAGACTTGACCGAGCACGAAATTGCCGTTGCAGTTGCGGTCGTGGGCAATGCCCAACACGTTGTAGCTCGACGAAGGCGGCACAACCGGCGGCGTTGCGGCGGCCAAATAGGCTGGGGCGCCGGTCTGGCCTGGGGCCTGCTCATCGCTCGCGATCGCATCGGTAAAGCCGCCCACGCTCACGGCCAGCACGGCGTCGCCAAACAAGCTGCGCGCCATCCGTTCCGCCTGATCGCACGCCCCGAAATAGAGCGGGCGGCTGTTGCGGGCGCTCCAGCGCAAGGCCTCGGTCTGCTCCTCGCGAATGCGTTCGGCATAATCGCGGTCGCCCTCCATGCGCTCAACGCCCGCATCTTCCAGCCACGGCAGGCCGCTCCCGATCCCATTGGGCAGGCGCAACAAGAGGCGCGGCTCCTCTCCCTGTGCGCTGCATGCGCCGATCGGCTGATTTCCCTGGCCGCGGTCGATATAGATCGTGCGCATCGGCGCGTCGACTGTCGCGTCGCTGTTGGCGCCAATCTCCTCGGTCAACGTCAGCCACTCCGCGCTAAAGTACTCCTCCTGCGGACAACGAACGCCGGCAGGACATCGCACCGGCTGTTCGCTGACCGACTCCGGCGGCGTGAATTCCCACAGCGCTGCGTCTTGCGGCGCATCGAGGATCGCCAACAACTCCGGGTCCGCCAGAACAGCCTCCATAAACGCATGCCAGATCGGCGCTGCGCCGGTTACGCCGCTGGCATTGCGCATCGGTCGTCCGTCGCTGTTGCCCGCCCATACGCCCGCGGTCAGATAACGCGTATAGCCCATCGTCCAGTTGTCGCGATAGTCGGTAGTTGTGCCTGTCTTGGCCGCAGCAGGCCGGCTCAACCGCAGCGGGCTGTTCTCGCCAAAAGCCGGCGCGCGCGCCTCGTTGTCGCTTAGGATGTCCGTCACCAAATAGGCCGCCGCGGGCGATACAACCTGTTGTCCCTCCGGCGCTTCGATCACTGTGTTATACGCCTCATCCTCGGCTGTGATGAAGCGGATCGACTGCGGCGGCACGTACTTTCCCGCGTTGGCCAAGGTATGAAAAGCCGTCGTCAGGTCCAGCAGCGTCACTTCGCCGCCGCCCAGCGTCAGGCTCAACCCGTACCAGGTTTCGTCCCGGTTCAAGCTGGCGATGCCCATAGCGCGCGCTTGCTCCAACATGCGCTCGACGCCCACCGCATCCAGCAACTTGACGGCGGGAATATTGTAGCTGTTGGCAAGAGCCGCACGCGCGGTAACCGGCCCGTGAAAAGCCTCATCGTAGTTGCGCGGGCGGTATTCTTCATCGTCCGCCAGTTGATACGTCGCCTGCACGTCCCACATCACGGAGGCCGGGCTGATCAAGTTGTCGTCGAACGCCGTCGCATAGAGCACCGGCTTGATGGCGCTGCCCGGTTGGCGCAGTCGCGTAGCCACATTCACCTGGCCCGCAATCGACAGGTCGTTGAAGTCTACGCTGCCGACCATCGCCAGAATCTCAGCCGTGCCGGGCTTGAGCGCGACCAAGGCCGCGTTGCTCAGATCAAACTGCGGCTTAAGCATCGCCACCTGTTCGGCTACGATATCCTCTGCGCGCGCCTGTAGTCGCTGGTCGAGCGTGGTGAAGATGCGCATGCCCGTGCGCGCCACGTTCTCGTCGGGATAGCGTCTGCCCGCCTCGTCGATGGCGTATTGCACAAAATGCGGCGCCAAAACCTCCGTTCGGCCTTGCAACGGGTTCAACTGCACTTCTTCCGCCAAAATTGCGGCCGCTTCCTCCTCGGTCAGGTAGCCGTGCCGCACCATCAACGACACAACCACCCGCTGCCGGCCTTTGACCTCTTCGAAATTGACAAACATATCATAGCCGCCGGGCTTCTGCGGCGTGCCCGCCAGCAGCGTCGCCTCGGCCGGCGTCAGGTCCGCGGCCGGCTTGCCGAAGAACAACTGCGCAGCCGCCTCGGCGCCATAGGCCAGACGGCCAAAATGCGCCATGTTCAAATACATCTCCAGGATCTCATCCTTGGTGTACAGCGCCGAGAGGTCCTGCGCCAACATCGCCTCATACAGCTTGCGCTCCATGCTCTGCTCATACCGCTCCTCCGGTGAGAAGAACAAGGTGCGCGCCAGTTGCATGGTGATCGTGCTGGCCCCGGAAACGACCTCGCCCGCCTCGGCGTTTTGCACGAAAGCGCCGACAACGCGCCGCACGTCAACACCCGGATTCAGGTAAAAAGTGGCGTCCTCGGTGGCGATAATGGCATCGATCAGGTGGGGAGAGATCTGGTCCAGCCCCACCCACGTGCGCATCCCCTCGTCAAAGATCTCGGCCAGACGCACGCCGTTGCGGTCATAGACTGTCGTCGTCTGGAAAACGCGCGGCAGCGGCCCAGGCTGGTACGCGCGCAAATACGCCTCGGCGACGGCCAAAGGCGTCTCCGCCGGGCGCGGCGACAGACTGTAGCGCTGCCGGTACTCGGCCACATATTGATCGTAGTTATTTGTGATTTCAGTGACCTGCTCGCTGGCGAGGACGCTTTCGACTCTGGCGGCCATCTCCACCGCCGCGCGCGGCACGGTCACATCGCCGCTCAACACATGCTCGACGCGGGCGGCCAGGTCGAATACTTCGCGTGGAGGAGTATACGCGTAATCGGTTAGGGAGCAACCGGCCGTCAGCAAAGCCGCGACGACTAAACCAACGAAGCGCAAAGGGGGATTCATTCATCCATCTTTCCGGCCCGCCCCCCAGCCCGGCCATCCATCGTCCGGGTCGCCTGGCGCCGGCGCAAAGGGGCAGTCCCAAATTCATCAACGAGAACGATCTTTCTTAACGCGCCGCCAACACATAGCTGCCAACATTTAGCTAACGATTCACAGCGAAAAATCGTTCGAGCATCCGCGCGGTTGGGTATCACCCCGTTGAATGAACACTGACGCCAGCCTGTACTTTCAGCTGGCGTCGGTGTTATGCTATAAGGAGGCGACGGCCGGATTCGAACCGGCGATCGGGGTTTTGCAGACCCCTGCCTTGCCACTTGGCTACGTCGCCA
>CAZYSJ010000027.1:0-40491 GCA_964649875.1 uncultured Caldilineaceae bacterium | reverse complement strand
GGACGCGGTGCGCCGCGAGCTACAGAAACGCATGCTCGAACAGGCCCGCGCTTAGGGCAGCGGGTAGCAGTTGCCCGTGCCCTGGTTCACGCTGTGATCGGCGTTGGCGACGAGGATGCAGATCCGGGTCGCGCCCGCAGGCCGGTCGTTTTGGGTGAACATGGTAAAGGGGCTTAGGCCTGTGCCGGGGCCGGGCGGGTAGAGCTGCCACGGCCCGCTGCCCGGCACGCCGGCATGGCTCTGCGGTACGGTGTCCCAAAAGAAGTGAACGTGCCGCCCCGGCAGCACCGGCAGAAACCCGCTCGTCTCGAAGGCGACGATATAGCGGCCATCCAGCAGGCGAATGTCGGTGATGCGCGCCGTATCTTCGTAGTCGCCGGGCGCCGGTTCAACGACGGGCGTAGGCGGCGGCGGAATGGTCTGCCCGCGCCGCTGGATCGAGAAACCCCAACGCCACGTAGTGGCGTCGCCGTTCTTGGCCACGATGTCGATCACGGCCTGATAATCGCCGTCCTCGATGCGGTTGCCGCCGGGCCAGCGGCTCGTGTTGGCGAAGTAGAGAACGGCGCAATTGGGGTCGCCGCCGCCGAATACGCAGTAGCCGGGGCTTTCCTCTCTGTTGCTGTAGACCTCGTCTCCGAAGTCGTCCACAATAGAGAAGTCCACATAGGCGATGCCGTCTCCGTCTCTCAGTCCCACGCGCGTGTCGAAGACCTCTACGGCAAAGACGATGCGGTCGCGGAAGACCATGTTGTCCGTGATCTCGTCGAAACGGAAGCCGGGCAGCGCCACGGCTCGCCCCTGGTTAAACGGTGCGCTGCCGCGCAGAAAATCGTTGCCGTCGTCGCCGTCGGTCGGCACAAAGTTGAGCGCCAACCGCTGCGGCGTCGGCGATGGGGTCGGCGTCGGTCGCGGCGTCGAGGTAGGCAGAGGCGTCGGCCGCGGCGGAATGACGCCCAGCGGCAGATCGGAGATGCGCCCGTCGCAAGAGACGAACGGCGCTACGGCGCTTGTCCACCCGATGTCGCCGCTCGCTACGACCTGCACTTGAATCCAGGCCGCGGCCGGGTCGCGCGCCACGGCCAACAACTCGGCGTCTCGCTCCAGCACCCCAATCGGCGGGGTGAACTCCAGCCCAGGCCCGGAGCGAAGGTTAAGCCGCTCCGCGCCGACGGTGCAGCGCATGCCGAGAGCGGGCGTCGCCGATGGCGCAGCAACCGTCGTCGTGAGCGCGTTCGTCGTCGCCACAGTCAGCAGCAACTCGACGTCGCCCTGGTCGAAGCGGGATGCGCCGAACAGGACAAGCGTATAGTCGCCGTCGTCGGATAGCGCCAGATCATCGATCTCAGCGCCGCCGCCGGCGACAGGCTCGCTGGCTGCCAGCGGCTCTTCTTCGCCCGCCGGGAAGAGTTCGAGGGACGGTTCGAGGTCGGCGCTGGCCGCGTCGATGCGAATCACGTCGCCGGCGCAGGCGTGGATGCCCAGCGCCGCAGGCCGCAGCGGGCGCACCGTCGCCGTCAAGAGTTGCCCTGGAACGAGTACGCCGTCCAAATCGCCCTGCACTGCGGCGTCGCCGGTCGTAACGGCCAACGTATAGGCGCCGCGCGCGCCGAAGCCCTCGCCCGCGGCTACGATCAGATAACTGCCCCTTTCTTCCGACGCAAAGCCGGGCAACACAGCCGCGCCGTCCGTCCCCGCGGCAAAGGCCAATGGCTCCTCCTCATCCGGCTCGAAGATCTCCAAGAACGGGACGAAAGCCTCGCTCTGCATGGCGATGGTCACCGCGTCGCCGGCGCACAACGCCAGGATCCACTCATCGCCCCGACGGCTGGTCACCTCGTCCACAACCGTCATGCCGGGGGCGATCACGGCCTGATCCTGTGCGCTTGCCGACAGGCCAAACAACAACAGCCACACGAGCGTCGTCGCGGCGGCGGCGGTGATCGCCCAACGAACCGCGTTATGTTGCGTCCTCACGGTCTGCCTCCCTTGCTCCAGAGCCATCCTACTCCAGTTCCTCCAGCGTCTGTGCGACCTGCTGCAGATATGGCCGGCACACTTCGCCGACGATCTGCACGGTGAGCGTCGCGTCCGAAGGCGCGAGCGCTCCCTGATCGATGCACTGCTGATACGCGGCGTGGGCCTGTTCCAGATTCGTCTTGCGCTCCGCCGTGTCGCCTTCTAGGAACGCGATGCCGGACAGCAGATAATGGGCATTGCCCTCGAACTGCCGCACCTGGGCCAGGTAGCGATGCAGCTTGGTCTGATCCAGCAAACCCGCCGCCGCATCCAGTTCCGCCAGGCCGCGCGCCAGCAGATCTTTAGCCTGCGCCAGGTCATCGCCCAGATAGGCGCTCTGCCCGGCGACGACATAGGCCGAGCCGAGCGCCAGCCGCGACGACTGCTCGACCAGTTCATCGCCGGAGGCGTTGTCCATCGCCAGTTGGTAATGGCGCAGCGCCTCCTCGACCAACTCCGTCGCCGGGCCGCGTTCCGCCGCCATCTGCTCACCGGCGCGCTTTAGATACACGCTGCCCAGCACGATATGGGCGCGGGCCGCGCCCGGATTGGCGTCGATCGTCCGGAGCAGCGTCGCCTCCGCCTCGTCATAGCGGCCCAGAAAAAGCTGCTGGCGACCGATGAAGTAGTCGAGCAGTTGGGCAATCGAGGCTTGCTCGGTCGAATCGAGGTCAGCCGCCAGCGCACCGAACACCATCAGCGCGTTCTCGTGATCGCCGAGCAGATCGAGGATCAGGCCGACCGTCACACCGGCCAGCGCCTCGGCGCGCTGGCCCAGCAGCCGTGCGACAGAGATGCGGTCCAGCCCGGCCGGATCGGCGGGCACGGTCACGCCGTCGCCCAGGGTGTAGCGTCCGGCGATCTGCCCGACCTCCTCGCCGAATTCCGGCGCGACGTAAAACTCGACCTCCAACTCTTTCTCGCTCTCGCCTTGCGCCAGATAGCCGTAGATCACCATCTGGGCGTCCAGTTCGTCTGCCAACCAAGCCGCGATCTGCGCGCGCTCACTCTCCGAGCCGCCCAGGATCACGCCGTCGTCGACGCCGGGCGCATGCAGATCGGCTGGGGCCAGCCATCCTTCAACCTGGACGCCCTCCCCCAGCAGCGGCTCGCTGGCCGCGAACTCCGCCTGCAGCGCGGCGAAGATCGACTGGCTGTAGACGGAGCCTGCAGCGGAAGGCAAGAGCGAGTCGCCATCATCCTCTTCGCCAAAACGCATCAGCGCCACGTTGAACGTGCCGGTCAGCGGCGTGAGCGTGGGCGTAGCCGTGGGCGGGGCGGGCGTAGAGGAAGGCGCGGGCGGCGGCTGCGGGCGCGGCAACAGCCCCGACAAACTTAGGCTGATCGCTGTGGCGACGATAACCACGCCCGTCAACACGGCCACCGACCAGAAAGGCGCGCTCCAGCGTCGCGGCTCCAGCCTTGCGGGCATGTCCAGCAAAACGCCCATCTCCAGGCGCATGAAGAGGACGGGGACGGCTGCGCCGGGCAGATTGCGCGTGAGGATGGCGGCGCGCGCCTCGTTGCAGGCCAGGTCAACCAGGCCATGCTTCATAAGTTGGCGGTAGAAGGCCGCGCTGAAAGCCCTCGCCGTCTCAATCGCCACCAAGTCCTGCATGGCGACGACCGCGGGAACGCCGGCGTGCACCAGGCTCGGCGCCAAGCCGCGGAATGCGTCGGCGGGGCTGCGTGTGGCGCTCTCGCACGCAGCCAGAAAGACCAGCCGTAATTGGCTGCTCGCCGTGTTGTCTACATCAATCAGTTGGCGGGCCAGCATCGCCGCCAACTCCTGCTCACGCACGGGCCGCACGCGGTTATCATCGTCAGCCAGATAGAGAGCCGCCTCTTCGCTCTGCCGCGCGAACGCGCCGTGGCCCACGAAGTGCAGGATGTGACAACCGTCCTTCACTGCCGCCTCCAGCGCGGCCGGCGTGCAGGGCTGCGGAACCTGCACAATCTCCGCATCCACGCCGCCGAGGGTCTCTTGCAGCGCCTCCCATTCATGCGCCGCGTCGATAGGAGCCAGCCCATACTCGACCAGATTGTCCGGTGCGGCGATGGCGACCGCGATCTTGATCGGGCGCTGGGGAATGGCCGCGCCAGGGTCCCAGGGGCCTGCCAGATAACGCGAGAAGGGCGTGCTGCTGCTTGCCGCCAGCGGCAGGCCGGACTTGCCCTCCGGCGCGCGCAATATCTCCCAGGGCAGGCTGTGCAGCACTGGCGCATCGGCATCAATGCGCAGGCGGATGCGGCGTTGCGGATGCGCCCCGCGCACCTCGTCCCAGGCGGAGCGCAGCGCCGGGTCTGCAAACAGCCACTCGAACAACTGCCGCCCGTCCTCTTCCGGCGCAAGGCTGGGCGTCCAGGGCAGAAAGCCGGAGTCGGCATGGCCGCGCGCATACTGGCGCTGCCCATCCAGGGTCAGTTCGACGGGAAAGCCCTCGTCTTCGAGAGGCAGGATGCGGATTTCCAAGTCAGCGTATTGCAGCATCGGGCAAATCGGACCTTGCCGAGCCAGACGCGCGCCGGCGTCTGGGCGCCACACCGTCCACGCGATCGTGGAAAGATTCCCGCTGTGCAGTGGAGTCCGGCGTCAGTTGGGGTGAAGCGGCGATGAAATTAGGGCGGGCGAGCGAACCGAACGAGACCTTGCGGTCTTATCGCGCCCTTGGAGGGAGAAGCCGGCAAGCGGCCCCAGGGGCAGACAGAGACGGACAATAGTGGCTATTATCTCGATACAAGTCATTTCGTCAACCGCAAATAAAGCTTACGATCTAGCAGAAATTATCCCAAAACATTGAAGTTCGCCATGCAGTTTGGTCGAATGTGATATAGTGGGTACAGAAACGCAAAGACAAAAGCAAAAAGACTAAAGGAGGCGACGACCACGATGAGACCTCAGCGGGCAACGTCCACCCCCCGATACAAGGCCTATACCCTGGCGAATTTCCGCGAAATCCCCCAGTTGGCGGCGCTTAGCGAAGATCAGAAATTCGCAGCGGAAGTCGTGGGCAGCGTTCTGCCCTTCCGCACGAACCGCTACGTCGTAGAGGAGTTGATCGATTGGGATGCAGCGCCGGACGATCCGATCTTTACGTTGACCTTCCCGCGACGCGAGATGCTTCTGCCGCACCACTTCGCGCAGATGGCGGATCTCATCAAAGGAAAGGCAAGCGCCGACGAAATCCGCAGCGCCGCAAACGAGATCCGCGAGCGGCTGAACCCCCACCCCGCCGGGCAGATGGACAACAACGTCCCCATCTTGAACGGCGAGCGTCTGTCCGGCATGCAGCACAAGTACCGCGAGACCGTGCTCTTCTTCCCCAGCCAGGGGCAGACCTGCCACGCCTACTGCACCTTCTGCTTCCGCTGGCCGCAGTTCGTGGGCAACCGCGAGCTTAAGTTCGCCGCGCGCCAGGCCGAGACGCTCGTCGAGTACGTGCGCACCCATCCGGAAGTCAGCGACATTCTGTTCACCGGCGGCGACCCCATGATCATGAAGGCGTCGGGCCTAGCGTCCTACATCGAACCGCTGCTCGACGCCGACCTGCCCACGCTGCGCACGATTCGCATCGGCACGAAGTCGCTGAGCTACTGGCCGTTCCGCTATCTGACCGACCCCGACGCCGACGAGGTGCTCGCTCTATTCGAGCGCATCGTCAAGAGCGGGCGGCATCTGGCGATCATGGCGCATTTCAACCACCCGCGCGAGTTGCAGACGGAAGCCGTCGAGCGCGCCGTGGCGCGCATCCGCGCGACGGGCGCGCAGATACGCACGCAGTCGCCGGTGCTGAGCCATATCAACGACAGCAGCGCGCTTTGGGCGGAGATGTGGCGCCGCCAAGTTCAACTCGGCATGGTCCCATACTACATGTTCGTCGTGCGCGATACGGGCGCGCAACACTACTTCGGCGTGCCGCTCGTGCGCGCCTGGGAGATCTTCCGCGGGGCGTACAGCCAAGTGAGCGGCCTGAGCCGCACCGTGCGCGGCCCCAGCATGTCCGCCCACCCCGGCAAGGTGCAGGTGTTGGGCGTGAGCTCGGTGCGCGGCCAAAAAATCTTTACGCTGCGCTTCATTCAAGGCCGCAACCCGGACTGGGTGCACCGCCCCTTCTTTGCGCAGTATGATCCGGAGGCGATCTGGCTGGACGACCTCAAGCCGGCCTTCGGCGAAGAGCGCTTCTTCTTCGAGGGCAAGGCGGCCTCGTCCCGTCACCATGCGGGGCGGCACGCCATACGCCACACGCACGTCGGACGCAAACAGGCCGTGGCCTAAGCGCTCTGGCAGCTATGTTTCCGTCATTCTGACGACCGGAGAGAGGAAGAATCTGTTCGTCCGCCACACAGAGATTCTTCGCCTTCGGCTCAGAATGACAACGGCACAAATCATGTTAACATAACGCTACGCAGCGACGCTCGACCGCCGCTGCACAAAGGCTGGATTACGGTCTTTGTGCAACGCGGCCTTTGTGATACACTTTTCTAAGGAACAGCCAAGCGTCGAAACTATCCAAGAATTCTGGCGAGAGCCGCTCTCGCGGCCGGTTTATCGTCTGTTTGATCGATGGCATCTCTGCCGTCTTTCCTACGTTGTTACGTCGCACGCCTGCCGCCTGGACTGTCATCTCAAAATTTTGCTCCGGCATCCCAATCTGGAGGTTATGTTCTTTCTGCCGGCCTATTGTGCAGCGGTCCCTCACCTTGTGCGTTGTATGCCAACCGCGGCGTCATCGCATCGCGGCAAAACGCATCACAGCCTGTGACGTCGCGTCGCATATCGTCCCCCATCAGTTCACCAATAAGGAGACCCAAACATGAAACGACTCACCCGTTATGCATCTTTGTTGATGGTCATGGCCATCCTTCTCGCCGCCATCAGCGCCTGCGCAGCGCCGGCTGCAGCGCCCAGCGGCGCAGCAGAACCGGCGGCAGCCGGCGAAGAGGCCGCCGCGGCCCCAGCCGAGGGAGAGGTCAATTTTGAGTTCTGGCACATCCAGACCAGCACCCCTGAGATCCTTCAGAACTCCGTCGACCGCTATATGGCCGACAACCCCGGCGTAAACGTCGAGGTCGTGCCGCTGCAAAATGACCCCTACAAAACCAAGATCAAGGTCGCCATGGGCGCCGGCAACCCGCCTTGCGTCTTCCCCACCTGGGGCGGCGGCCCGCTCTATGAGTACGTCCAGGCCGGCCAGGTCGTCGACCTCACCGACTTCATGCAGCAAGACGGGTATGTTGACCGCTTCGTCCCCGCCTCGTTGAGCAACGTCACCTTCGACGGCAAGATCTGGGGCGTGCCGGTCGAGAACAGCGCCATTGCCGTGGTCTGGTACAACAAGACCATCTTCGAGGAGCTTGGCCTGGAACCGCCCACGACCTGGGATGAGCTGCTGACGATTGTAGACACCCTAAATGAGAACGACATCGCCCCCTTCGCCATGGCCAACAAGACCAAGTGGCCCAGCTCCATGTTCTTCATGTACCTGGTCGACCGGTTGGCCGGCCCCGAGGTCTTTGCCAACGCAGCCACGCGCAGCGGCGGCACGTTCGAGGATCCGGTCTTCGTCCAGGCCGGCCAGATGATCCAGGACCTCGTTAACCGCGGCGGCTTCGTCGAGGGCTTCAACGGCTTGGACATCGACACAGGCCAATCCCGCCAGCTTCTTTACGCCGGCAAGGCGGCTATGGAGCTCATGGGCAGTTGGCAAATCTCCACCATGCGCGCCGAGAATCCGGAGTGGGTCGAGGCCAACCTGGCCTTCTTCCCCTTCCCCGCCGTCGAAGGCGGCGAGGGCGACCCGTCCAACGTCGTCGGCACCGTGGGCGACAACTTCTACAGCATCTCTTCCGTCTGCCCATATCCGGAAGAGGCCTTCAAGATGATCCAATACCTGATCGACGACACGTCAGTCGTCGAACGCGGGGCAGCCGGCCGCATCCCGCCCGTCGTGGGCTTCACCACCGATGACCCCATGCTTCAGGGCATCATCGACCTGATCGGCAATGCCGCCAGCGTGCAACTCTGGTACGACCAGTACCTGCCGCCGGAGTTAGGCGAGGTGCACAAGGACACCATGCAGGCGCTCTTCGGCCTCGAACTCACGCCTGAAGAGGCTGCGGCTGCTCACGAAGAGGCCGCCGTCAAGTTCTACGGCGAATAACATCGATATCTGCCTGGGCTGGGGATGCAGAGGCTGCGTCCCCAGCCTTGCCAGACCCCACCCATCCGAGGTTCGCCATGGCTGCCACCCTACAAGACGGTTCCCGCGCCCGCACCGGCGCCCGCCCGCGGCGTCGCTTCAACGAATACGCCGTCACGGCCGCGCTCTTTCTGCTGCCCGCTTTCGCCTTTCTTGGCGTTTTCGTGCTTTGGCCCATCATCGACTCATTCCGGCTCAGTTTCTACAAATGGAACGGCGTCGACCCGGATCTCACCTTCCTGGGCGTGGACAACTGGGTGCGCCTGGCCAAAGACGGCGTCTTCTGGCGCGCCGTACGCAACAACTTCATCATCGTTTTCCTCTCGCTTCTGGTTCAGTTGCCCATCGGCCTGGCGCTAGCCGTGCTGCTGGACAGCGGCGGCCGCAAGTTCAGCTTCTTTAAGGTCATCTATTTCCTGCCGCTGCTCCTATCCACCGTCGCCATCGGCATCCTCTTCAAGTACATCTACGACCCCTACTTCGGCATCATTAACGCCACACTGGAACGGATCGGCTTGGACGCGCTGACCCAGGAATGGCTCAGCAACCCCAAAATCGCGCTCTATTCCGTGATCGCCGTCATCTGCTGGCAATATATCCCCTTTTACATGGTCCTATTCTTGGCTTCCCTCAGCGGCATTCCCGCTGAACTTCGCGAGGCCGCTTACATCGACGGCGCTACCGAAAACAAATACTTCTGGAGCATCGTTCTGCCCCTGCTGCGCGGCTCAATTATCACCGCGGCGACGCTCTCGCTGATCGGTTCCCTCAAATACTTCGACCTGATCTGGGTGATGACCGAAGGCGGCCCCGTCAACGCCACCGAGTTGATGGCGACCTATATGTACAAAAAAGCGTTTAGCTCCTTCGAGATGGGCTACGGCGCAACCGTGGCCTCCGCCCTGTTCATCGTCGTGCTGGTCACCGCGCTCACCGTCTACTTCCCGCTCCAGCGCCAAGAGGAGGACATCGCCGGATGAAGACCAAGACCTCGGCCAAAACCATCGTCATTCTGCTGCTGGCCCTGCTGTGGCTGCTGGTGGCCTTTGTCCCCTTCTGGTTCATGCTGCTGACCAGCTTCAAACAGTCGATGGAGTTGATGACGCGACCGGTGTGGGCTTTCCCGGACAACCCCATCCTCACCAACTTCGTCAATGTGATCAACAACCGCTTCTTCCGTTTTCTGACAAACAGCAGCATCGTCGTATCCGTCTCGATCTTGCTCGTGGTGTTCATCAGTTCGATGGCGGCCTATGTCTTCGCCCGCATCCGCTTTCGCTTGAACCAGCCGCTCTTCGCGCTGATCATCGCCGGCCTCATTGTGCCCATCCACGTCACGCTGATCCCGATCTACTTGCTCACCACGCGCGTCGGCATCTACGATTCCTTATACGCCCTGATCGGCCCCTATGTGGCCTTCAGCCTGCCCGTTTCCATCTTCATCCTCACCCAGTTCATGCGCCAGATCCCCTACGAATTGGAGGACGCGGCGCGCATCGACGGCTGCGGCCCCATGGGCTCCTTCTTCCGCATCGTGCTGCCGCTCTCCCGTTCCGGTCTCGTCACCATCGCCATTTTCAACGCCGTCTCGCTCTGGAACGAGTTCGTCTTTGCCTTTGTCCTGACGTCCAGCCCGTCCACGCGCACCCTGCCCCTCGCCATCTGGGATTTCCAGGGACAGTACGCCTCCGACATCCCGCAGATCATGGCCGTACTCCTGCTTTCAGCCTTGCCCCTGATCATTGCCTACATCATCTTCCAGGAACAGCTTGTCAAGGGTATCATGGCAGGGGCGATCAAGGGTTAGCCGCGTCACCCGCTACTAAGCGCAAAAACCTGTACCGTTATTGAATTCGCTGACTAGAAAGTGAGAACCCGCTATGCCGGCTCAAGCAACGTCTAGGCCCTGGCTGAATGCCGACCTGCCCGCAGAAGAACGCGCCGAGCAACTGCTCGCCGAGATGACCCTAGCGGAAAAAGTCGCCCAACTGGGCAGCTTCTGGATCTACGAAATCCAGAGCGAAGACCAGAGTCTTTCACCGGAAAAGATGGACGCCCGCATGCGCCACGGCATCGGCCAGGTCACGCGGCTGGCCGGCGGCAGCGTGCTCGCCCCAACCGAAATGGCCGAAACCGCCAACCAGATTCAGCGCTACGCCATCGAAAAGACGCGGCTGGGCATTCCCGCCATGATCCACGACGAGTGTTGCAGCGGCATGTTGGCGCGCAACGCCGCCAACTTCCCCCAGATCATCGGCCTCTCCAGCACGTGGACGCCCGAACTCGCCCAGTCCATGACCGAGGCGATCCGCACACAGATGCGCGCCGTCGGCATCCACCAGGGCCTGGCCCCCGTGCTGGACATCGCCCGCGACCCGCGCTGGGGCCGCATCGAGGAGACCTTCGGCGAGGATCCCTACCTCACGTCGTGCATGGGCGTAGCCTATGTGCGCGGCTTGCAGGGCGACGACCTGGCGCAAGGCGTCGTCGCCACCGGCAAACACTTCGTCGGCTATAGCGCGCCGGAAGGCGGCCTCAACTGGGCCCCCGCACACATCATGCCGCGTGAACTGCGCGAGGTCTACCTGCGCCCATTCGAGGCCGTCGTGCGCAAGGCCGGCCTCGCCTCGATGATGAACGCCTACCAGGAATTGGACGGCGTGCCCTGCGCCGCCTCCAAAGAGCTGCTCACCGATATCCTGCGCAACCAATGGGGCTTCGACGGCATCGTCGTCTCCGACTATATGGCGATCAACCAATTGTCCAACTATCACCAGATGGCAAAGGACCAGGCGCAGGCTGCGTTGCTGTCGCTCGAAGCAGGCATGGACGTAGAACTGCCCAATGCGGTTTGTTTCGGCCAGCCCCTCATCGACGCCGTCGAGGCCGGCGAGTTGCCCGTCGCCCTAGTCGACCAGGCCGTGCGGCGCGTGCTCACCATGAAGTTCCGCATCGGCGTCTTTGAGAATCCCTACGTCGCGCCCGAAAAGGCGCAAGCGGCCTTCGGTGCGCCGGACCATCGCCGTCTGGCCCACGCCATCGCCCGCAAGTCGATGACGCTCCTCAAGAACGAAGGCGACCTGCTGCCCCTTTCCAAGAGCCTCAAGTCCATCGCCGTGATCGGCCCTAACGCCGACGACAAGCGCAACCTGCTGGGCGACTACGCCTACCCGGCGCACATCGAAAGCCTGATCACGTTCAAAGACCTGGGCTTCTCGGAGCACCCGCTGCCCGACGCCATTCGCTTTATCGACGACTACGACAAAATGAAGAGCGTGCTCGACGCGATTCGCGATGCGGTATCCCCGGATACAGAGGTGCTCTACGCCCAGGGTTGCGCTGTGCTCGACCCGTCGACCGAGGGCATTGCCGCGGCCGTCGAAGCGGCCAAGAAGGCGGAAGTCGCCATTGTCGTCGTGGGCGACAAGTCGGGGTTGGTCCCCAATTGCAGCACAGGCGAATTCCGCGACCGCGCCAGCCTGGGGCTGCCCGGCGTGCAACAGGAGTTGGTCGAGGCCATCCACGCCACCGGTACGCCGGTGATCGTCGTGCTGGTCAACGGGCGGCCTTTCGCGCTGCCCTGGATCGCAGACAACGTGCCGGCGCTGCTCGAAGCATGGCTTCCCGGCGACGAAGGCGCACAGGCGATCGCCGATGTGCTCTTCGGCGACGCCAACCCCGGCGGGAAGCTGCCCGTCACAGTCGTGCGCTCAGCGGGCCAGACGCCGCTCTTCTACAACCACCGGCCTTCCGGCGCGCGCTCGTTCCTCTACGGGCCCTACGTGGACGAGAGCAACCAACCGCTCTTCCCCTTCGGCTTCGGCCTCAGCTACACCAGCTTCAAGATCGGCAACCTGCACGTCACGCCCGACAGCGTCGACCCCTCCGGCGAGTTGACCGTCAGTGTCGACGTGACCAACACCGGCGAGAGGGCAGGCGACGAGGTGGTGCAAATCTACACGCGCACCGACGGGGCAAGCGTCACGCGGCCGGTCAAGGAACTGCGCGCCTTCAAGCGCGTCGAACTGGCTCCCGGCGAGACCAAGACGGTTGTCTTCACCGTGCCCGTGGCGCAGATGAACTACTACAACCTTGACATGCGCCGCGTGGTTGAACCCGCCGCCCTCACCGTGATGGCCGGCTCGTCCTCACAGGACATCGCCGAGACCGCTACGGTGACGATCGCCGGCGAAACGCTCTACCTGGACGGCGACTACGCCATGTTCGGCACGGTCGAGGTGAAGTAGGGGCGTCCCTCGTGAGCGCCTTAGACGGAAACACCGTAGGCGCGCCCCTCGTGGCGCCCTAGACGAAATAACCGTAGGGGCGTCCCTCGTGGGCGCCCCAGATTCTATTTGCACCGCACAAGACGTTTCCGGGAGATGAGACATGCCTCGAATCGTGCGCGCCCCGCGCGGCGCTGAGCTATCCTGCAAAAACTGGCTGGCGGAAGCGGCCTACCGCATGTTGCAAAACAACCTGGACCCCGACGTCGCCTTTGACCCCGACAACCTCATCGTCTACGGCGGGCGCGGCAAGGCGGCGCGCAACTGGGAGGCGCTCGACGCCATCCTCGACACGCTGCGCACCCTTGAAGCCGACGAAACCCTGCTCGTCCAATCCGGCAAGCCCGTCGCCGTCTTCCGCACGCACGCCGATGCGCCGCGCGTGCTCATCGCCAACTCGAACATCGTCCCGGCCTGGGCCACCCAAGAGAACTTCGACAAATGGGAAGCTGCCGGCCTGATCATGTACGGGCAGATGACCGCGGGCAGTTGGATCTACATCGGCACGCAGGGCATCCTGCAGGGCACCTACGAGACGCTCGGCTCGCTGGCGCGACAGCGCGGCTGGGGCAGCCTGGCGGGCAAACTCGTGCTTACATCCGGCCTGGGCGAAATGGGCGGCGCGCAGCCGCTGGCGATCACCATGAACGAAGGCGTGGGCCTGATCGTCGAGGTTGACCGCTGGCGAGCGGAACGTCGCCTGCAGATGCGGCAGATCGACGCCATCACCGACAGCATGGAAGAGGCGCTCACTTGGGTAGAGGAGGCGCGCACGGCGCGCACGCCCAAGTCGGTCGGCCTGATCGGCAACGCGGCGGAGGTCCTGCCCGAACTTGTGCTGCGCGGCGTGCAGCCCGACGTGGTGACCGACCAGACCTCGGCGCATGACCCGCTCTACGGCTACATCCCCGCCGGACTCAGCCTCGACGAGGCCGCGGACCTGCGCCGCCGCGACCCAGCCGAGTACCAGCGCCTTGCCGCGGACTCGATGACACGCCATGTCCAGGCCATGCTCGACTGGCAGGCCCAGGGAGCGACGGTGTTCGACTACGGCAACAACCTGCGCCAGCGCGCCTATGACAATGGGCTGAAAGAGGCGTTTAGCTATCCCGGCTTCGTGCCCGCCTACATCCGCCCGCTCTTCTGCGAAGGCAAAGGCCCCTTCCGTTGGGTGGCGCTCTCCGGCGATCCCGCCGACATCTACGCCACCGACCAAGCCATTCTCGACCTATTCCCGGAGAACGAGCATCTGGTGCGCTGGATCAAGCTTGCCCAGCGCGACGTGGCGTTCCAGGGGCTGCCGGCGCGCATCTGCTGGCTGGGCTATGGCGAACGCCATCTGGCAGGGCTGCGCTTCAACGAACTGGTCGCCAGCGGCGCGGTCAAGGCGCCCATCGTCATCGGCCGCGACCACCTCGACTGCGGCTCGGTCGCCAGCCCCAACCGCGAGACGGAAGGCATGCGCGACGGCTCCGACGCCATCGCGGACTGGGCGATCCTCAACGCGTTGATCAACACGGCCTGCGGCGCGACGTGGGTCAGTTTCCATCACGGCGGTGGCGTGGGTATCGGCTACAGCCTGCACGCCGGCCAAGTCATCGTCGCAGACGGCACGCCGGAGGCCGCCGAACGCCTGCGCCGCGTGCTCACGGTCGACCCGGGCCTGGGCGTCGCCCGCCACGCCGACGCCGGCTACGAGGAGGCCATCGCCTTCGCCCGCACGCACGACGTGAAGATCCCAATGCTACGGCCATAGTGCAGGCGCGCCGCAAAACGCGTCCCACCATTTCGCCTTGCATGCGCCAATGCCGTCGTAGCGGCGGCAGGGATGCCGCCGGACGCCACGCACGAGCGGCAGGGATGCCGCTCCTACCGCACCACGCTCCCGCGCTTGATCACCGTCTCCACCGGGTTGCCGCCGAAGAAATACGCCAGATGGCGGTAATCCTCCTCCTTCAGGATTAGCACATCCGCCTGCTTGCCCGCCTCCAGCGAGCCGATGCGGTCGCCCAGGCCCAGAGCGTGGGCTGCGTTGATCGTGCAGGCGTTGAGCGCCTCGGCGGGCAGCAAGCGCTGATAGCGACAGGCAATCGCCATCACCAGCGGCAGCGAAGGGCAAGGCGCGGAGCCTGGGTTGAGGTCCGTGGCAAGCGCAAGGCAAACCCCGCGTTCGATCAGGCCGCGGGCGTCGGCGTAGGCGTGCCCGCCGAGGTTGAACGTCGCCGCGGGCAACGGCACGCCGACCGCTTCCGTGCGCGCCAGCGCGTCGATCTCGTCCGGGCGCGACACGTCCAAATGATCCGCCGACGTCACCCCCAGCCGCGCCGCCATGCTCAGCCCGCCCAGCGCGTGAAACTGGTCCACGTGAATCTTAGCCGCCAGCCCCGCCTCTAGGCCGGCCTGCAAGATGCGCCCGGACTGGGCCACATCGAAGGCGTGGTCCTCGCAGAAGACGTCAATAAAGCAGGGCGCGTCCGTCTCCGCGAACAAGGAAGCTCGCCGCCACGCTACGACTGCGGGCAGCATCTCCTCGATCACCAGCCGGCAATAGCCCTCGGCGTCGCCGGCGTATTCGGGCGGCACGGCATGCGCGCCGAGAAAGGTGGGGACGACATCGCACTCATGCGTGCGGGCGAGCTGCTCGATCACGCGCAGCATCTTCAACTCGCCGGCTGTGTCCAGGCCGTAGCCCGTCTTGATCTCCACCGTTGTCGAGCCGAGCGCCAGCATGGCGTCGAGCCGTTTGGCCGCGGACTCGACCAGCGCCTCCTCCGAGGCAAGGCGCGTGTGGCGCATCGTGCTGACGATGCCGCCGCCCGCCGCCATGATCTCCATATAGGATGCGCCCTGGATGCGCAACTCGAACTCGTGCACGCGGTCGCCGCCATAGACTGTGTGCGTGTGGCAATCGACCAAACCCGGGCACAACGCCTTGCCGCCAGCGTCGATGCTCTGTCGCGCGGCGTAGCGCGCCCGCAGCGCGTCCGAATCGCCCACTTCGACGATGCGCCCGTCGTGGATCGCCAGCGCGGCGTTACGGATGAGACCGGCGTCCGCCAGCGCTGCGCCGCGTTTCGGCCCGTCCGGCGCGGCGCACGTCGCCGCCTGCGATGCGCTGTGGATCAACAGATCGATCTGTTGCATGACGGCTTGTCTCCTAGCCGGCTGCTATGCCGCGCCGAGGCGCGCCTCGACCGCGCGTTTGACGGCGGCGGAGGCCACAAGTTGGCGGACGCTCTCGATGTGCGGGGCCAGCGCAGCGTCTTCGGACAGGAAGGGCGCGCGCTCGCGGATCAGGTCGTAGGCTGCTGCTGTGCCCTCGCCCAAGCGCTGCACGCCCGCCTCGCGGCGGCGGAAATCGACGCCCTGCGCTGCAACCAGCAGTTCAATGGCGACGATCGTCTCCACATGGTCGAGGACGGCTTCCGTGTGGCGGACGGCTGCTGCACCCATGCTCACGTGGTCCTCGACATTGGCGCTGCTGGGGATGGTGTCCGCGCTGGCGGGATGGGCCAGCACCTTGTTCTCTGAAGCGAGTGCGGCCGCGGTGTATTGCGCCATCATCATGCCGCTATCCAGCCCGCCATGCTCCGTCAGGAACATGGGCAGCACGCCGCCGTTGCTGTCGGCGTCCACCAGCCGCGCCACGCGGCGCTCGCTCATATTGCCCAACTCGGTCAGGGCGAGCTTCATATAGTCCATAGCGATGGCGATGGGTTCGCCGTGGAAATTACCCGCAGAAACCACGTCGATGGCGCCATCGTCTACACCATCGCCCGCAGCTTCGTCTGATGCGTCCCCCACGAAGATGAGCGGGTTGTCATTGGCCGAGTTCAGCTCGATGTTGATCACCCACTGGCTGTAGGCGATGGCGTCGCGCACCGCGCCGTGGACCTGCGGCACGCAGCGCAGCGTATACGCGTCTTGCACGTTATTCGGATCGTCGGTGCGCAGGAACTCGCTGCCGGCTACGAGCTTGCGTAGGAACGCCGCACAGTCGATCTGGCGGGGGTGGGGCCGCACCGTATGCACCCGCGCATCATAAGCGCGGTCCGTGCCGCAGAGCGCCTCCAGGCTGAGCGCGGCGGCGATGTCCGCGGTCAAGGCCAAATTGATGGCGCGACGTACCAGCAAGGCGCCTAAGCCAACCATAAACGATGTACCGTTGAGCAAGGCCAGGCCTTCTTTGGCCTCCAGCACGATTGGCCTGAGACCCGCCCGCTCAAGCGCCGTGCGCCCGTCGAGCAGTTCGCCGCCATAAGTCGCCTGGCCTTCGCCGATCAGGACTTGCGCCACATGGGCAAGAGGGGCCAAATCGCCGCTCGCTCCCAGCGACCCCTGCGCCGGGACGCGGGGATGCACGCCGGCGTTGAGCAAGTCGATCAGCGTTTGGACGACCAGAGGACGCACACCGGAGTAGCCCATCGCCAGGGTGTTGGCGCGCACGAGCAGGATGGCGCGCACCGTTCGCTCGTCCAGCGGCGGCCCGACACCGACCGCATGGCTGCGCACCAGGTTGAGTTGCAGTTGTTTGGTCTGGTCCGGCGAGATGATCCGGTCCTTGAAACGGCCGAAGCCCGTGGTGATGCCGTAGGCGATGCGGCCTTCAGCCACCAGCCGCTCGACCGCGGCGCGGGAGCGCTCGATCGCCGGCAGTGCGGCGGCGTCTAGGCGGACGGGCTGACCGTCTGCCGCCGCCGCCACATCGTCCACCCGCAGGTTCTTGCCCGTGATGACCAGCGGATCCATCAAGCCCTCCTATCGTCATGGACGCAGGATCGCATGGTATTGCTGTGGGGTGCGACATGAAGAAAGAATCGCGGCGAGCGTCTTGTCGACAAAACGCCCGCGCGCCGTCAGTAGACGATGGACAGCCGAGCCTTACGCTAAGTTGTACTCCGCCGCCACGTCCGGATAGACCCGTTCGCACTCTCGAAAGAGGTCAAGCAGTTTCATCGCCTTCATGAAATTACCCTGGGTCTGGATGCGCCCGCTGAAAAACGCCTCGCTGGCGCTCTCCTCGCCCATCCAGATGCGGTGCAGCAGGTCGGCGGGTATGGTGAACTCCATGTTCGCCTTGCCCGGCGTTTCGCCGAAGAAAACCTCCAACGGCGGCTGGCGACCGTCGAGCAGCGCCTGCGCCGCGGGATCGGTGAAATTCATGCGAATCACCAAATTGCTGTGCGTGAACGCCTCGATAGTCGCCGGTTCGGCGCTCAGCCGGTCGAAGACGCTCTGCAAAACCGCATACAACTGCCGCTCCGATTCAAATACCGCCATGCAACGCTCCTCTATCTTGTTTAGACGCCGCTTCAGCCGGCACCCCGCCGCATTATACGGGCGACGATCAAGGTGCGTCAAACAAACCGGCCTAACGATTCGGAGCGAGCGGCCTTCTTTCCGGCAGCCCCGACTTTGGGTAGAATGCCTGGGGACAACGCACTTCAACCTTGCACACCGATCTTGCACATCAATCTTGCACACAGACAGAAACGGAACACGCATGAACATCTTGGATCGTTTTCGGCTGGACGGCAAAGTCGCCGTGGTGACGGGCGGCACGAAGGGGCTGGGCAAGGCGATGGCCGAAGGTTTGGCCGCCGCCGGCGCGCAGATCGCGGTGATCAGCCGCCACGGCGACGAAGCCGCCGCGGTCGCCGCCGAACTCGGCGCGGCCAACGGGCAAGCGTGCCGCGGCTACGCCTGCGACGTCACGCAACCAGACCAGGTCGACGCGTTGATTCCCCACATTCTTAAGGACTTCGGGCAGATCGACATTCTGATCAACAACGCCGGCATCAACCTGCGCGGGGCTATCGACAAGCTAAGCGTAGACGAGTTTCTGCAGGTGCAAGCCCTCAACGTGACCGGCCCCTGGCTGATGTGCCGCGCCGTAGCCCCGCACATGAAGGAACGGCGCAGCGGCCGCGTGATCAACATGGGTTCGACGCTCTCGGTCATCGCCCTAGCCGACCGCACGCCCTATGCCACGAGCAAAGGCGCTATCCTGCAGATGACGCGCGCCCTGGCTCTGGAGTGGGCGCCCTACAACATCACGGTCAACGCCATGCTGCCCGGCCCCTTCGCCACCGAGATGAACATTCCCCTCAAGCAGGACCCGGACACCTACGCCGCTTTCGTCGCCAAGATACCGCTGGGCCGCTGGGGCGAACTCGAAGAAATCCAAGGATTGGCCGTTTTCCTCGCCTCGGACGCGTCCAGCTTCGTCACCGGCGCAGGCATCGCCATCGACGGCGGCTGGACTGCACACTAAGGGCCGCATATGTGCACAGCCAAGCGAGGAGACCGGCGCCATGAAGAACGAACATAAGATCCTCTTCCTGACGAGCCGCAGCCCGCGCCATCAGCAGGCCGCCATCGACGCCGCGCCTGCCGGCTGCACAGTAATGATGCTGCGCACGCCGTCACCTGCCGAGGTCATTCGGCAGATCGGCGACGCCGAGTTCCTGATCAGCGAGCGCGCCGGCGTTGTGGACGCGGCCATGATCGCCGCCGGCGCCAAGCTGCGCCTGATCCAGCGGCTTGGCTCGCTCAGCTTCGACATCAACCTCGCCGCCGCGCGGCGCGCCGGCATCCCCGTCTGCACACAGCCGGTCATGGGTTGCGTGCTGGTGGCCGAGCACATGATCCTGCAGATGCTGGCGCTGTTAAAACGCTTGCCGGACGCAATGGCCGCGGCGAACGAAGCGGCGGACTGGGGCATGCCCGCGCGACGCACCGACGAAAACGCCTTCGCCTACAACTGGTCGCGGCGCACCGGCTTGGAGGGGCTGACGGGCAAGACGGTGGGCATCCTCGGTTTCGGGGAGATCGGCGCGGAGTTGGCGCGCCGCCTACGCGGGTTTGCGCCGGCAGCCGTGCTCTACAACAAGCGCCGCCGCCTGCCCGCGCCGGTCGAGGCCGAGTTGGGCATCACCTATGCCACGGAACAGGAGACGCTGGCGGCAAGCAATATTCTCTGCAACCTGCTGCCCTATACGCCGGAAACCGCGCAGCGGCTCGACGCGGCGGCGTTGGCCGTCCTGCATCCTGGGGCATACCTGGTTAGCTGCGGCAGCGGCGGCATCATCGACGAGGCGGCATTGGCGGAAGCCGTCCGCAGCGGGCATCTGGCGGGCGCGGCCCTGGACACCTTCGACTGGGAGCCGCTGCCGAGCGACAATCCCCTCGTCGCCCTGGCCCGCGACCCCGCTCGCAACGTGCTGCTGACCCCGCACATCGCCGCAGGCAGCGGCGGCGGCAAGCGCTCCGACGACTATCGCAACATCCGCCGCATCCTCGCCGGGGAAGAGCCGCTCAACCGCGTGGCCTGACCGCGTTGGGCGCTGCGAATCGCCGCGCCTACCGGCCCAACACGCCCTGCGTCTGCACCAGGAAGCTCTCGAACGCCAGGTCCGACGCGTCGACGCGCAGCGAATAGGTCGTCGTCTCGCCGGGCGCGAGGTCGGTTGAGGCCACGCTCGCCGCGTAGACGTCCGCCACGTCGCCCGTCTCCGTATAGAAGGTGACGACCGCCACGACGTCGGAGATGGCGGCGGGGCCATCGTTGCGCAGTTCGCCGCGCACCTCGACGCCGTCCTCCGTGTCCAGTTCCTCGCTCAGCACCGTGACCCGCTCGTAGCCCAGCAGCGTCAGGTCATCCCAGCGCAGCGTCAATTCGTACGCGGCCACGTTGGCGGGCGCGTTGGCGAGGCGCAGCTTAAACGGGTTGTTCTGCATGGGCGCTGTCTGCGGCAAGAACGCGGGCGCTTCGGCCGCGCCCACCAGTTGCCCGGCGTCGTCCAAAAAGGTTGCGATCACGGTCACGTTGTAGACGGGATAGCCGGAGCCGTTGCCCGCCTCCCCCACCACGAACAGGTCCGACCCGCTGGTGAAACTACGGTGGCCGCGCAGGAAGATCGCCTCCGGCAGGGGCGTAGGCGTGGGCGGCGGGCCTTCAGTCGGTGTAGGCGTGCTGGTGGCGGTGGGCTCAGGCGGCGGCGTGGGCGTGTCCGTCGGCGGCGTTTCGGTGGCGGTAGGCGCGGGCGTTTCCGTGAGCGGTTCCGGCGTAACCGGCGGCGTGAGCGTAGGCGTCAGCGGCAGCGTCGCGGTCGGCGTCTCCGTGGGCATGACCGTAGCGGTGATCGTCGCCGTCAACACAGGGCTAAGCGGCTGCGGCGGCTCCGCAGGGGGCGGCCCCGCGTTATCCTGGCTAGTCCCTGGGGACGGCGGAGCCTGCACCGGTGCGCAGGCTGCAATCAGAGTGACAAGAACAGCGCCAAGCAAAATCGAGAGACCGATGCTCTTTGCCATAGGGCCAATCCTTTCTCTCGCCGCCAGGAGCGAATCAGCGTCCGAGATAGGCCCATTCTACACCAGCCGCGAGGCGCTTGGCTAACGTCTGCAGCCAAGCGCCTTCCTCATTGTGCAATCGTTTAGAGCGCCATCGCTTCCCCAGACCTTTGCACGCAGGTTTGAGTCATGGTTCAATAGCGGCATGTTTTTTCCGCACGAACTACCGAACTGGTTGCCGACATGACGACGATTACCGCCATCGGCTTTGACGCCGACGACACGCTGTGGCACAACGAAACGCTGTACCACACGACCCAAGAGAAATTCCGCACCCTGCTCGCGCCCTACCACGACGCCGAGTGGATCGACCGCAAGCTGTATGAGACCGAGATGCGCAACCTCCAGCGTTTCGGCTACGGCATCAAGGGCTTCACGCTCTCCATGATCGAGACGGCCATCGAACTGACCGAGGGCCGCGTGCAGGCCGCGGAAATCCAGCAGATCATCGGCTTTGCCAAGGAAATGATGGCCGCGCCGGTGGAGTTGCTGCCCTGTGTGCGTCAGACCTTGACAGCGCTCGCCGGTCGTTACTGCCTGTTGCTGATCACCAAAGGCGACCTCTTCGATCAGGAAACCAAGCTGGCCCGTTCCGGTTTGGCGGCCCTCTTCGATGCGGTCGAGGTGGTAAGCGAAAAGCACGTCGACGCCTACGCCGCCGTGCTCGGCAAACACGGCGTGCAACCAGGACAATTCCTCATGGTCGGCAACTCCGTCCGCTCCGACATCCTGCCGGTTCTGGCCTTGGGCGCGCAGGCCGTCCACATCCCCTATCACATCACCTGGCAGCACGAAGAGGCGGAGCCGCACGAGGCCGCCCAGGATTTCTACACGCTGGAAAGCCTGTGCGAGCTCAATCCGCTGCTGGAACGGCTGGCGTCGACGCGCCGCGTACAGGCCCGCTGATGCACGGCAAGGCGCTCTCCTATCTCCTGGTGGCGCTCCAGTTCGCCAGTTTGGCCGTCTTTGCGCTGACCGGCCCCTGGCTGGCGGGCATGCCCTGGCTGCTTGCCGCGGAGTTCGGCGGCCTGCTCTTAGGCATTTGGGCGCTGCTATCGGTCGGACAGGGCAACCTTCACATCCTGCCCGACGTGCGCGCCGGCGCGACGTTCGTGCGCAAAGGGCCGTACCGCTTCATCCGCCACCCCATGTACGCCGCCCTGCTGCTCGTCGCCCTGGCGCTGACGCTTGACCAGCCGTCGCCGCCGCGTCTAGCCGCGCTCGCCCTGCTGCTGGCCGTGCTCCTCATCAAGCTGCACTACGAGGAGCGCCTATTGGACGCGGCCTTTCCTGCCTACGCGCGCTACAAGCAGGAGACCAGCCGCCTGATCCCCTTCGTATACTGACAATACACAAACTTCGAGGGTTTTGGCCAAACCGCGGCGCGGCTACCGAAAGACCATGCCGCACACGGTAACCGCGGAGGCGTTTTCCGTATCGGCAGGGCAGGACGCATAGCCGTGCAGCTCGCCGCGCACGTCGTCGCCCAACAGACGCAGCATCAAATAGATCGGCGTCACGCCGCAGACATTGTTGCGGTCACGCACGCTGCGAATCAGGTCGAAGAAGTCGCTTGCGCTGCCGCGGCGCATGGCCGCGATCAGGTTTTCGTCGTCCTGGCGTACGCGGGCGCGGGTTGCGTCGTCCAGCGGTTCGCCGCCGAAAGCCGCGCCGACGTGCGACATATCGCCCGACGCAATCACGGCGACGCGCCGCCCGCGGCTCGCCGCAGACAGCGCCGCCAACACGTCGTTGATCCGGCGGTCTTCCTCAGGCGAGGAGCCGTTCCAAATGTGCCGGTAAAGCGAGCCGACCAAAATCGGAACCATCTCCACCGGAACGCCGCGGCGCATGTGATGCAGCCAGACGGCGACCAGTTCCAACGAGTGCTCATTGCGGTGGCGAAGCTCCCCGGCGAAGGCGGCCTCCTCGCCGATTACGTCGACCACCGCGTCTACGGCGCCCTGGGCCGTGGGCAACACGCCGTAGGGCGTGGCGTAGTTCTGCCGCGTCAAGGTGAACGGGTCATCGCCGTTGTGGTCCGTGCCGAGCAGGATGACGAGATCCGCGGCGCGGATGGCGTCGCCGGCCTGCTGCCAGACCTGCGCGTAGACCGGCCCGCCGCGCGGGTAGTCGATGTGCGGGCTGAGCAATCCGAATCGCCCTGCCGAGGCTGCGCTTGCCGAATCCGCAGAAGCCGCAACCTGCGGAAACGGAGCCAGGTACGACTCCAGAAGACCGAAAAGCTGGGCGGGGTCTTGCGGATATCCCATGCCGGCGAGCCGCGCAGGCCGGTACGGTTCTCGGCGGTAGGCCTCTGTCTTCTGTCTGCGGGCGGCGGCGCTGCGTTCATTCTCCAGCAGGCAAGCCTCGTCCACCGCCTCGACCAGTTGATCCACCACCGCCGGTTCGAGCGGAAAGCCGAAGTGCGAAGCGAACGCCGTAGAGATCTCTTCAACCGTGTGCGAGCCGTCGAAAAACGAAAGCGCCGCGGCAAAGGGCTGCGGCAGCAACAGCGAGCCGTCGTGCAGTTCTAGCGGATCGCGCAGCATGAAATAGGTCTGGCCGTTGTGCGCATGGGGCCGGACCTCGACAGGACGCAGTTTAGGGCGCGCCGGCGTAATTGTGCGGTTCATCTTCCCCCTGCTCATACCGCTTGACATGATGCTTAACTCGTGACGCATGACTCCCCAAAGCATACCCAAACCGAAAACGGTGTCAACTGACGACGAAACCGGCGAGGCCTTCAGCCCGGCACAGAACGGTGATTAGACAGCGTGTCGCGAGCAATCTCGCAACCAACTGCCCGCGCAAAAATTCACCGCTTTCGATTATTAACGGAACCAAAACCAAATCAGCGTCATAGTGACGGCCGCCCGCTTTCTCCCCGCAAGGAAAGAGTGGCAGAAACAGAAAGGGGATAACCCAAAAGCGCTCCGGCAGGATCATCCCGCCGGAGCGCTTGCTTATCCGTTCACCTGCTGACGAGCGGCCTGTCTGCTACTGCCCATACACGTGGGTGTAGCGATGGTGCAGCTTAGCGACGTCCTCCGGAGCGATCTCGTCCGGCGTGCCGAGCTGAAGGGCCAGGTAAACGGTCTTCGCCACGTATGTTGTTATCCTCACACCTGGCGAACAGGCGATCCGCCTAGCCGTTGTTCGCCAAGGCTTCGCGGCGCAACGAGCGCAGACGCTTCATCACGTCGTTCTCGCCGCGGCCGAAGTAATCGTACAGTTTCTTGTAGTCGGCGTACATCTTGTCATAGACAGCCACGTTCTCCGGAATAGGCCGGTAGACGATGTCCTTCAGCCCGCCCATGTACTTGGACGCCTCGAAGATATCGGCATAGCCGCCCGCATCCGCGCCCGCCGCGACTGCGCCGTGCATCGCCGCGCCCAGAGCGCCGGCCAGCGCGCTGCGCACCACGCGGTACTCGCGGTTGGTCACGTCGCAATAGATCTGCATGAGCAGCTTGTTGCGGTCGGGCAGGCCGCCGGCGGCGACGATGCTGTCGACGGGCACGCCGTTGTCGGTGAAGCCCTCGATGATCTCGCGCGTGCCGAAGGCCGTCGATTCGAGCAGAGCGCGGTAGATGTCGGGCGCGTTGGTGGCGAGGGTGGCGCCGATCAGCAGGCCGCTCAACTCCACGTCAACCAGGGTGGAGCGATTGCCGTTCCACCAGTCCAGCGCCAACAGGCCATGTTCGCCGGGCTTCTGCTTGGCGGCCTCCTCCTCCAGCAGCGTATGCACCGAGATGCCGCGCTCCTTCGCCGCCGCGTGATACTCAGGCGGCACGGCATTGTCCACGAACCAGGCGAAGATATCGCCGACGCCGCTCTGGCCGGACTCGTAGCCGTACAGGCCGGGCACGATGCCGTCCTCCACGACGCCGCACATGCCGGGCGCTTTCTTGCGCTCGGTCGCCAGCACCATGTGGCAGTTGCTCGTGCCCATGATGATGGTCATGACGCCGGGCTCGATGGCCTGGGCTGCGGGGGGCGTAGCGTGCGCATCGGCAATGGCGACGGCTACAGCCGTGCCGGGGCGCAGGCCGGTCCAACCCGCGGCCTCCTCCGTCAGACTGCCCGCCTTCGCGCTAAGAGGGACCAGATCGCGGCTCATCTTCTCGTCCACCACGTCGGCGAAGTCCGGGTGCAGCGCTGCGAAATAGTCGCGGCTTGGATAGCCCTCGCCCTTCTGGTAGATGGCCTTGTAGCCCGCCGTGCAGGTGTTGCGCGTCTCGCGGCCCGTCAACTGCCAGATGACCCAGTCCGCCGCCTCCAACATGCGGTCGGCTTCGCGGTAGATCTCCGGCGCCTCGTTGAGGATCTGCAAGGCCTTGCTGAAGAACCACTCCGACGAAATCTTGCCGCCGTAGTAGTCCAACCAGGGTTCGCCTCGCTCGCGCGCCACTTCGTTGATGCGGTCGGCTTCGGGCTGGGCTGCGTGGTGCTTCCACAGCTTAACCCAGGCGTGGGGATGGTTGCGCAGTTCCGGAATCTGACACAACGGCGTACCATCCGCCTTGGCGGGCAGCATGGTGCAGGCCGTGAAGTCGATGCCGATGCCGATCACATCCGCCGGGTCGACGCCGCTTTCCTTGAGTACAGCCGGGACGGTGCGCTTCACCACTTCGATGTAGTCATTCGGGTCCTGCAAGGCCCAGTCCGGCTCCAGCCGGATGTTCGTGCCGGGCAGATATTCGTCGATCACGCCGTTGGAATAGCTGTACACTGCGGTGGCGACCTCGCGTCCGTCGGCCACATCCACGAGCAACGCGCGGCCAGACTCGGTGCCGAAGTCAATGCCAATTGCGTATTTGGCGCTCATTGGCGCCATGCCTCCCTCTTGATTAACCGCAGGGGCAAGTGCAAAGAAAACGGGCCGGCCTGGCGCACCAAACCGGCCCGTGGACGATTCTTAGCTGTGGCGGTCTTTAGCTGTGGCGGTAGACATCCCAGCCCTTGTACTTGGTCAGGGCTTCGTAAATCGCGGCCGCCGTCTTGGCCGGGTTGACGCTGACATGATGCTCGTAACCGTTGTCGCAGATGTGCTGCAGCAGCTTCTGGAACTCGGGCACGCGCACCACGCCGTAACCGCCGAAGGTGAGCAGCGCGTCGTCGGTGAACTCGCCCTCGCCCACATAGGCGCGCACCTTGCCGTCCAGGTCGTCGGTGCTGACGCGCAGGTAGGTGAAGTCGTTGGGCTGGATGCGGCCATAGATCGTGCCGTAGGTGTTGTCGGCGCCGACGGTGCCGGCAATGATCTCCTGATAGTACATTTCCGGGCTGCCCTCGCCCTGCTTCTTGAAGATGTCCTTGGGCAAGTTGCTGCAATGGAAGATCACGGCTTTGTCCGGGTCCTCGCCGTAGTTGTTGTTCCAGTCCACGATGGCGCTGGGCAGTTGGCTGGCCTGGGCCAAGATGTGCATCGCCAACGCGCCCATGATGTCGACCTCGCACGCGCTGGGCACGAGCGAGTTGCTCATCATGCTCATGACGGTGCAGGGCACGACGCCGAAGAACTCCTCCATCGCAGTCCAGCACTGGATGGCCGTGGCTTGCAATTCGGTGCGCTTCATCCAGCCGTCGACGGCCGTGCCGAACTTCGCCATCTTGAGGAGATTTTCCTCGGACACGCCCGCGGTCTGCACGTAATCCTTGATCTCGGCCAGCTTGGCCAAGACCGCTGCGTCATCATCGGCCAACGCGTCGATCCAGCCGAAGAGTTCGTACATGTCCAGCGTCTCGATGGAGATGCCGCTGTTCTCAAGCAGCTTTTCGCTGAAGCGCACGGTGTTGAAGTTCGTGGGGCGGGCGCCCAGCGCGCCGATGCGCAGGTTGCGCAGGCTGCTGGTGACGCGGCACATGGCGGCGAAGTCGGTCAGGTCCTGCATAAAACTCGGGCTGGACGGCGCCACCGTGTGCAGCCGGGTCAGCGTATAGGGAATCTTATACTGGCGCAGGTTGTTGCACAGCGACATCTTGCCGCAGAAGCTGTCGCGGCGGTCGGCGATGGTCATGCTGTCTACGACATCGGGATAGGCCTGGATCAACACGGGCACGTCGAGGCCGGACCAGCGCAAGCTGTTGGCGACGGCGCGTTCATCGCCGAAATTGGGCAGCGTCACCACAACGCCGTCAATCTCTTTGCGATGGGCGTCGAACAGCTCTGCGCACTTGTGAGCGTCTTCAAGGCTCTCCACAGTGCCGTAAGGCGTATCCTGCGGCGAGAGCGCGATGACCTTGAAGCCGGCCTTTTCCAACAGGTCGATCATCTCAGCGCGACCGCTCTCACAAAGATGGCTGGGGAAAAAGCCGCGATTGCCTACGATAAGGCCGAGAGTGACGGGTTTCATATTCAGTTCTCCTTATTAAGCGGAACGGTGATGAGAAAGCCGCCGGCGCAACCGACATATCGCGGATAAGCGCGCCGCGAGACATTCGGCAGGCCGAGGCGGTTCGAGTACGGTTGCAAAAGGGCTGCCCGGATCAACCTTTCACGAGCGGGCTAGTTGAATTTTAGTCCGGTTTGCCTAAAAGTACAACAATTCCGTTTAGACGATTCTTGCCGCCAACCTGCGGATCACATGCCCGGATAGGGCTGGCTGTGGGCCACGCGCACCATCGCCTGCACGTTTTCCAGCGGCGCGTAACGCGGCACAATGCAGCCCGACCCCAACAAGAAGCCGCCCCCGTAGCCGGCGTCGTCGATGCAGCGCTGCGCCGAAGCCGCGACCGATTCAGGCGTGCCCTGCAAGAGCTCCGTCACGGTGTGGACATTGCCGATGACGACCACGCGGTCGCCGATCAGCCGCTTGGCGACCGCCATGTCCACGGCGTTGTCGATCTCCACCATGTCCGCGCCCGTGTCAGCGTAAAGATGCAGCACCTTGGTGCTGTCCCCGCAGATGTGCAGCAGCTTGCGCGTCACGCCGTGTTCGGCCCAGGCCGTAAACACCCGCTTCTGATAGGGATAGGCGAAGCGCTCATAGGTGCGCGGCGAGATGACGTTGCACGAGGCCAACGAATCGCCGTTGTGCAGGATGTCCGCGCCCGCATCCCAGCACGCCTTGCCGAAGCGAATCAACGCCTCGGAAGCCAAGTCCAGGGCGTGAAGGACCGCCTTTTCGTTGGCGCCCTCGATGCCGGCCTCGATCAGTGCGATCTCCATCAGCCATTCCTGCGTCCCGATCAGGTACGAAGCCAGCGCAAACGGCCCCGTTCCCGGCGAGCGCACCACGACCTCGTCGCCCACGGCCTGGCGCGCCAGACGTATCCCCTCCAGCATGACCGGCATGCGCCCGTCCTTGTAGGGGTCGGGGACCTCCAGGTCGAAGACGTCGTTGATGTCGGCGAGCGGCGGTTTTTCCAGCGACGGCAGCTCGTCCTCGCCACGCGTGGTGATGCAGCCGAAGCCCTCGGCGATGTAGTAGTTGTCCGCGCCGATGGCGATCACATCTTGGCCGACCTTCTCATGCAAAACAAGTTGCGCCTCGACCATCGTGTGCGGGTCGGTGTAGAAGTCGCGCAGCGACACGCCGGCGGTGACCGCGGCGATGTCGTACATATAGGGCATCGCCGCCACACAGTCGGTCGGCTCGCGCCGGATGGCGCGGATGACGCGTTCTCTAGAGGTCATGCCCTCCATCAGCATCTCCTTCCGCCCAAATTAAGGAGCGGCGTCGTGGGCGCGGCCGGCGTCCGCCTCACGCATAGGGTGCGTAGTAGTTGCGCTGGTCGCGCTTGTAGATGTAGCGTCCTACCGGATAGGGCAACGGATCCTGCGAGCGAATCGTCCGGGCCAGCAGATCGGCCAACATGGCGCAACGCACTTCGGCGTGTTCCGTCGAATCATACAGATCATTCAACTCATAGGGGTCGTTGGCCAAGTTGAAGAGTTGGCCGCGCCCCTGCATGTCCATGACCAGCTTCCAGTCGCCCTTGCGCAACATGCGCATGGTTCCGCTTTGCGAATAGGTGTTCAACTCGTCGAAGGTGGGCGAGACCGGGCCGGGGATCATGCAATGCTCGAAGCTGAGCGGGTCATCTTCGGTGTAGTGCAGCCCGCCGAAGCCCTGCTCAGAATAGGCGGCGGCGAACTCCTCCTGCGGATACTCCTCGCCGGTCAGCATGGGCCACAGGCTGCGCCCCTGCACGCCGCGCGGGATCTCCGCGCCGATGGCCTCGCACAGCGTGGGCATGATGTCCGTCAGCGACACGTGGTCCTGGCGCGGCTGGTCTGAGGCGGCAATGCCGGGGCCGGTGATCTGGAGCGGGACGCGCATCAACACTTCGGGCATCTCCGGCCCCTTGCGCATCAGGCCGTACTCGCCCACAAAATCGCCGTGGTCGGACATAAAGATGACCAGCGTATTGTCGAGAATTTGCTCGTCGCGCAGGAAGTCGACAAAGCGGCGCACCTGGTCGTCGATCAGGCGCAACATGCCGAAGTAGTTGGCGCGGGCGCGCGGGATCAGCTCGTCGTAGTTCGGGTAAGCGTGTTCGCCCAAGCGCCGCGTCCACTGCCATTTAAAGCTCTTCTTTTCCAGGGCCGACTTATCCGTCGCCGTCGGCGGCAGATCCTCCGGCGGGAACATCGAGAAGTAGGGTTCAGGAACCTGGTACGGGTTGTGCGGTTCAGGAAAAGAGAGCCAGAGGAAAAACGGCCGCTCCCGCTCTAGGGAGCGAATCCACGACTGCGCCGAACTGACCGCCCGATAGGGGCACTGGCATTCCACGGGGAAGGGCGTGGGTTCCTGTCCGACGCCATGATTGAGCGCCATCAGCCACTCGTCAAAGGCTTTCTCATCCGGCGTGCGTCCTTCACCGCTGCCGCCGCCATGGTGAAGGGGAAACCAGTGGTCCACACGTTCGGGCGTCAGATGCGAGTGGTTCTTGCCGCTCAAGGCTGTGGCGTAGCCGTTGGCCTGCAAAACGTCGATCAGGTCCTGGTGATACGTGGCATACTGGATGCCGCGGTTCTCGCGCACGCGGTGCGCGTTCGGATAGCGACCGGTCAGCAGGCTGATGCGCGCCGCGGCGCAGATGGGCACGGGCGTATAGGCGCGCGAAAACCACACGCCGCGTCTCGCCATTTCGTCGATAAAAGGCGTCGTGTCCAGCGGAAAACCTTCGCGTGCGGAGACGTCCGCCCGCTGCTGGTCGGTCATAATGATTACGATATTCGGTCGGCTGCTCATGGCGATCCCTTACGCGGTTGGTGGTGAGCGGTCCGCTGACGGGCCGCAGGGGAGATGCAGCCGGACGGAAACGACGCAGCGCCGTTTCCGTCCGGCGTCGTACACGGCTAGGGCATGCGCGCCTAGCCTTCCTTGATCAACGCATTGACCTGCTCCGTGATAGAGTCCGCTACCTCTTGCGCCGTGCGCGCACCGGTCCACAGGAAGTCCAGCTCCGTTTCCGCGATCAAGCGCGCCTGCGGGAACTTGGTGTGGCGCGGATCCGGGAAGAGGTAGTTGTTGCCTTCTGTGAAGACGGTGATGTGCGCCGGCGGCTTGCCGGGCTGCAGGAACGTATCGGTCTCCGCCACAGACTGCAACGGCGGCACGATGCCCATGATCTCCGTCCACTTCTCCACAGCCGGGGTCGAGATCATGAACTTGACGAACTCCCAAGCGGAGTCGATCTGCTTGGAAGCCTGGGCGATGGCATGGCCGGTGCCGCCGCCGGAGGTCGCCTTGCCGGCGTCCCCCTCCGGGTGCGGGGCGACATCCCACTCGAAGGCCTGGATATTGGTGCGCATGCGACCGATGGCGGGCCACCAGGTTTCCATGGCCGTAATGCCGCCCTCGAACAGCTCGGCCGAACCCATCTCCGACGCAACATCAATGGTGGGCGCGACCTGATGCACATGGATCAGGTCGGCCAGGAACTGGAAGGCCTCGACAGCAGGCTCTTCGTTGAGCAGACACGCGGAGCCGTCCTCGCTGAAGAACGACCCGCCATTGGCCTTGACCCAAATCCACCAGGCGCGGAAGTCGCGCTTGGTCTGCCAACCCCACTGGTTCTGCTCTTTGTTAGTCAGCGCCTTGGCCGCTTCGACGAACGTGTCCCAATCCCAAGAAGGATCGGCCCAGTCGGACGAAGGCAGATCGATGCCGGCCTCTTCAAAGCGGCTGACGTTGTAGAACAACTGCTGGTTCGGCGCATCCGCCGGGAAGCCGTACTGCACATCGTCCACATTGTAGAGCGCCAGGTTGCGCGGGAAGATGTCCGACGTGTCGAACTGATCGCGCTCGATCAGCGGGTCGAACGGCGCCAGTTGGTTGCGCGTGGCATACGAGGGAATGTCGCCGTTGCCGATGTAGATCACGTCGGGGATGTCGCCGCCCGCCAACATCGTCTGCAGCTTATCATAGTAGTTGTCGGGCGTGTGCTGGAACTTGATGCTGATGCCGGGGTTGGCCTGTTGGAACATATCGATCGTGGCTTCACGCGCCTCGACCTCGGTCGGGTTGCCCCAGGCCATCAGCCGCACCTCTACCGGCGCGGCCTGTGCGCCGCCCTCGGCAGCCCCCGGCGCTGCAGCCGGCGCGCAGGCCGCCAGGAACGCTCCGCCAGCGACTACGCCTGTGAAACGAAGAAATGTCCGCCGTGTCATGCTGTTCGTATGCATATCTCCTCCTGTTGGTCGCTTGAAAAGTTGGACAGTTTGAAAGAAGGTTGCACGCCTTTGCGGACGCATTGCCGCATTCGCGGCCGTCGTTATCCGCTTACCCCTTAACGCCGGTGAAAACAATGCCCTGGATGAAGTAGCGCTGGGCAAAGTAGAAGATCACGATCAGCGGCAGCATAAAGACGATGTTAGCTGCCATCATCAAATGCCAGTCCGTGCCCCACGTTGGGCTTTGGAAGGCGCGCAGCCCCAGGGCGATGGTGTACTTCTCGCTGTCATGCAGGTAGATCAGCGGGGCGAAGAACTCCTTCCATTTGAACTGGAAGAACATGATGCCGGCGATCGCCAGCGCCGGCTTCGACATGGGCAACAGGATGCGCGAATAGATGGCGAAATAGCCCGCGCCGTCAATGCGCGCGGCGTCGTCCAAGTCGAGCGGGATGGTCATAAAGAACTGGCGCAAGAGAAACACATAGAAGGCGTTGCGGGCGAAGAGCGGCGGAATGATCAGCGGCAGGAACGTGTTGACCCACCCTAAGTAGCGAAAGCCGATAAAGGTCGGGATCAGCGAGACCTGCTCCGGCAACATCATGGTGGAAAGCAGCACGATGAAGAGGATGTCGCGCCCCGGCCAGCGCAGCCGCGCAAAGGAATAGGCGACCATGCTGCACGAAATCAGCGTGGCGATCGTCGAAAATAAGACGACAAACAGCGTGTTCTGCAGCCAGCGCCCAAAGGGATAAGAGGTCAGCGCCTCCGGGTAGTTCGACCACATGATGGGGTCGGGAATCCAGCGCGGCGGAAACACGAAGATGTCGCTCGGCGCTTTCAGAGAGGTGGAGAGCGTCCAGACAAAGGGCAACATCACCACCACCGCGCCCGCGATCAACACGGCGTAGATCGTCGCCCGCGAAAGGAAAGCTCTCCACTGAAACGGGCGCCGGCGCGGTTGCGCCCAGGTCTGTGTCGTGTTCATGCTTACCTGCCTCTAGCCGACCCTTCGTAGTAGACCCAGACCGCCGAAGAGCGGATGACCAACGCGGTCAGAATCATGATGTAGATAAAGAGCACCCAGGCAATGGCCGATGCGTAGCCCATCTGGAAGAGTTGAAAAGCGTTGCGATAGAGATAGAGCACCAGAAACAAACTGGAATTGTGGGGCCCGCCCCCCGTCATGACGAACGGCGCCACAAACTCTTGAAGCGCATGAATAATGCCGATAATCATGTTGAAGAAGATGACCGGCGTCATCATGGGGACCGTGATACGCAGAAACTTGGGGATCGGCCCCGCCCCGTCAACGTCTGCAGCTTCGTACAGTTCGCTGGGAATGCCCTGTAGGCCGCCCAGATAGATCAACATGGCCCCGCCCGTACCCCACAGGCTCATGATGATGAACGAGACCAGCACCCATTGCGGGTCGCCCAGCCACGCCGGGCCTTCGATGCCGACGTAGCTCAACAGCGTGTTGACCATGCCGAACTGCGTGCCCAATATCCAGCGCCACATGATGGCGACCGAGATGCCGCCGATCACCGAGGGCAGATAGTAGATCGAACGGAAGAACGACAGCGCCTTGATCTTCTGGTTGAGCAGGATCGCCAGCACCAGCCCCAAAACCACCTGCAGCGGAACGCTGACAAAGGCGTAGATGCTTGTCACCTTGAGGGACTGATAGAGCAACGGATCGTTGAAGAGCAGTTTGCTGTAGTTGCTAAAACCCACGAACTTGATCGGGGACAGCAGGTCCCAGTTGGTGAACGACAGCGTGATGCTGGCCAACATCGGACCGGCGATAAAGAGCACGAAGCCGATGATCCAGGGCGCAGCGAACACATAGCCCATGATCGCCTCGCGGCGACGCAGGCTGCCATATCGACGCGCCGTTCGCACACTGGACTCGGCAAGTCCTGCAGACGAAGTCATAAAGAGTGCTCCGAATCAAGGTAAAGAGAACGGAATGCCATATGAATGGGGGAAGATAACCGTTCGGAAAGGTGGCAGATTCGCCAATGCACAGCAGGCAGTGCAAGCCCGATACAATGGCAGGGCGGAAAACGTCAAGACACGCAAGAAAGCGTCCCAACGAAAAGTGTATCATATGCCCGCGGCACATCCCAAGACGACAAGGCAAGCGTTTATTGACGGGTCCGGTCACTAAGCGGGGAAAAGGGCGGCTTAACCGGGTGCAGTCTCGCCGGCACGCCCGCCTCAGGAAGAGTCCTCCGGCAGAAAGCGCGCACTCTCGGCCATCACATAGGCGACGAACTCAAGCGTGCGGGCGAAATCCGTCGCATCAGCAGGTTGCCGGACGGAATAGGCTGGATCGGGGCGACCATCCCATGCGCGGTCGATCAGGTCCGCCCAGGACGAATCCAGATTCGCCTTTGCCCACTCGGCGCCTGCCCGCTTGGAGCCGGGATAGCCCCGATGCAGATCGTGCAGCATCCGGCACCAGTTCAAGACAATGTACGCCTGGTAGAAGCGGTTATCGTAATTGTCGGGATGATCAAGAACGTCGCGCCCCCAATAGGCGATGGCCTCGCCAATCTCGGCGCGCAACGTTTCGACCGCTATCGGATCCACCAGCGTTTTGGGCGGCGGGCCGAACAGGGTGACGCCATGTTCTCGCACTACCCACCGCACGAGAACCGTATTGCAATGATTCGATTCGATCAGCGAAGATGCGCCGTGGTCCAGATACCATAGGTTCGTGCCGCGCCGATCCGCATGGCGCAACACATCCTTTGGGAAGTAGGAACCTTCCAGATGCTGCGCCCAGGGAGAAACTAAGCCGAAGATCCGCCCATGCATAGCCTGCAGCGCCGCCGTCTCGCCGGCAGACAACGCTTCTTCCACAACCGCGATCCAATCCACATCGCTGTGCATGTCGAAATCGCCCACAGCGAACGAGCCCTGCAGATAGGCGCCGACGAAATTGTCGCCCAGTATCTCCTGCATGCTTGCCGCCATGAGGTGCAGCACGTCATTCAGTTCAGGGTATGGCGTAGGCGCGGCCGGGTTATTCAAATCCATACCTGCAGGACCCGCCTTATGTCCTGGCCCAACCTGGTTCGCCCTTTGCCGGCTACAACCAAGCCTCGAACACCGCGGCCACATTCTCGGCAGGGACGTCGTTGCCCCACTCGCACTGGGCGATCACGCCGCCGCGGCCGTCGTCCAGCGCGGCGCGCACCCGTCGCACCGCCGCAGTCACGTCCGCCGGCGTACCGAAGGGCAACACCTGCTGCCGGTCGATCTCGCCCCAAAACGTGATGCGCCCGCGGAAACGCCGCCCGATCTCCTCGATGTCCATGCAGAAAAGCTGCGAGTTGAGCGCGTCCACGCCGATCTCGATCAGGTCGGGAATAATGTCGAATATATGGCCGTCGGAGTGGAAGAAGACCTGCTTGCCCGCGCCGTGAATCAGATCCACATACTCTACATAGAGCGGGCGAAAGAACTCGCGCCACATCTTGGGCGAGATGAGCAGGCCGCGCTGGCTGCCCCAATCGTCCATGAAGGAGATGGCGTCCACGTCCGTGCGCACCCAACACTCGATTTCGCGCAGGAAGAACTCATGCACCAAGTCGCGCAGCCGCAACAATTCCGCAGACCCCCAGGCCAGGTCCATGAACAGCGCCTCGGAGCCGCGCAGAAACTGCATGCGCTCGAACGGGCGCACCGTCGTGCCCGCCAGGACGTACTTGTCCGTCGCCGCGCAGCCGGCGTCGACCCGGCTGAAGTCGGCCAATTCCAGCATCTCGTCGGGCGGGCGCAGATGGTCAAGCGCCGACCAGTCAGCCAGCGGCGGGGCCTTGACTTCGCCGATCACGCCCGGCTCGGCTACGGTAAAGGGGCAGCCCCACTCATCCACGTAGGTTCCGACCACGGCGGGCGTGCCGCGGCTGCGGTAACCCGTGCCGTAACGGACGTCGGGGCCAGTGCCGTGCGTCACGGCGGGAGAGGCGAAATCGGACGGGTAACGCGCCAGCAGCGCGTCCATCTCGTCGCGGCGGAACATGGCGATGCCGGGCAGCGCCCACAACTCGCGCGGCGCCCGATCGGGCGACTCGAAGCGCAGCGCACGCTTTACGCGCTCGCGGCTGGTCATCACGGCAGTTGCTCCTGTCTAGTCGATGGCGATGATGCGAAGGCAAAAGGGATAAACGGGCGAGGCGCACCTGCTCAGGCTGTGGGCGTCGCCTCTTGATCTGGGGATCGGCTTCTCTCGCGGCGTTTCCGGCGCTCGTCGCTAAGCGCCATCGCCTGCGGCAGGGGCGCGCCCGTATCGAGCGGCAGAGCGCGCCCCTTATCCAGATGCCTCGTGTACCGATTAGCCGACGCGATTAATCCCGGCGCCGGGCTTGTCGATATAGCGGCTGCGCACATCATCGATCGACAGGGCGCGCTGTCCGCCGCGCCGGCGCTCCGCCGGGTGGATCACAGGCGCCTTTTCGCCCGCCGCCGTCATGCGCTCGATCAAGCGGGCGCGCAGCTTTTCCGCCACCTCCACATACGGCTCCCGGCCGATCAAGTTTTGCAGCTCGTAGGGGTCTGCATCCAGGTCGTAGAGAAACTCCTCCACGTACTCGTCAGAGGCCGGCTCTTCCCAACCGCTTTTGCCCGGCGCAGAGACGCTGTACTTCCAGCGCTTGGTGCGCAGCGCGCGGCCGATCTGCGACTCGCTGATCTGGATGAAAGCCTCCTCCGGCCAATCCGCGCCGCCCCCGTTCAACAAAGGCAGGATAGAGCGGCCTTCCATCGTCTCAGGGATGGGGATGCCCGCCGCGTCGAGCAGCGTGGGCGGCAGGTCAAGCAGGCTTACCTGCTGATTGACCCTTCCGCGGCCTTCGAAGCCGGGGCCGTAGAAAGCCGTAGGCACGCGCACGGAGGCCTCATGGCACGACCGCTTGTACTCCGGGTTGCGCGTCTTGAAGTGGTTGCCGTGGTCCGACGTGTAAAGAATGACCGTGTTGTCCGCCATGCCCAGGCTCTTGAGCGCGTCGCGCATCCGGCCTAAGGCCTCGTCTAGCCGCTTGACCATGCCGAAGTAGCCGCCCAGTTGCTGCGCCGACGAACCGCCCAGCGCCTGCAGGTCCGGCGGAATCCATTTGCCGGTGTACGGCTCCCGGTAGCCGTCGGGCGGCGGATAGTCGTCCACATGGTTCTGGTGATGCGGTTCCAGATAGGAGACGAACAAAAAGAACGGCGCGTCCTGATGCGCGTCGATATAGCGAATAGCGGCGTCGGTCAGCGCGTCGACGCGGTAACCCGGCAGCTTAACCGGCTGGTTGTCGTTGTCGAAGACAACCGTGTCATAGACGTCGGATGTAAACTCGAGCAAGTTGGCGCCCAGCCAATACTGGTAGCCGCCGCGTTCGTCCTCCGGCACCGGGTCCTGGGTGGCGAGATGCCATTTGCCGATGTAGCCCGTGTCATAGCCGGCCTCGTTGAAACACTGCGCCAGGGTGACGGCGTCGTCCTTAAGCGTCAGTCCGTTGTGGAAGACGCCCGTGTTGGTGGCGTACATCCCCGTCTGCAGGCAGGAACGCGCCGGGCCGCACACAGGCTGGCAGGTGATCGAATAGTGGATGTCCGTGCCTTCGCGCGCCATCCGGTCGAAGTTGGGGGTCAAGCCAAGCGGGTTGCCGTGGATTCCCGTGGTATCCCAGCGCTGCTGATCCGTAAAGAAAACGATGATGTTGGGTCTTTGCCCGTTTGCAGGTGACATGGCGTCCTTCTAGCTTCCGTGGAGTCCAGCCGCTGCAAACGCGGCCTGGACAATGGTTTGGGCTTCGCTCTGAATTTGGGCAAGGTGTTCCTCGCCCTTGAAACTTTCGGCATAAATTTTGTAGATCGCCTCGGTGCCGGAGGGGCGGGCGGCAAACCAGCCGCTCGGCGCAACGACCTTCAGCCCGCCGATCGCAGCGCCGTTGCCCGGCGCGTGGGTCAACTTGGCCGTGATCGGCTCGCCGGCCATCTCGGTGGCGGTCACCATCTCCGGCGAGAGGTTGGCGAGCGCCGCCTTCTGCTCGTCATTGGCGGCGGCGTCGGCGCGACGGTAATAGGCTCGCCCAAAGCGCGCCTCCAGGTCTGCATAGTGCTCGGCTGGGTCGCGGCCGGTCTTGGCAAGGATCTCCGCGGCCAGCAGGTTGAGGATGAGGCCGTCCTTATCCGTAGTCCAGACCGACCCGTCCATGCGCAGGAAGGAAGCGCCGGCGCTCTCCTCGCCGCCGAAGCCAAGCGATCCGTCCAGCAAGCCGTCGACGAACCACTTGAAGCCGACCGGAACCTCTCGGAGATCGCGCCCGATGGACTCAGCGACCCGGTCAATCATCGAACTGGAGACGAGCGTCTTGCCCACGGCGGCGCCGGCAGGCCAACCGGGCCGGTTCTGGAAGAGATACCAGACGGCCACAGCCAAATAGTGGTTGGGGTTCATCAAACCGGCGCTGCGCGTGACGATGCCGTGACGGTCCGCGTCCGGGTCATTGCCGAAGGCAATGTCGAAGCGGTCCTTCATACCGACCAGGCTCGCCATCGCATAGGGCGATGAGCAGTCCATGCGGATGCGCCCGTCCCAGTCCGCCGTCATGAATGAGAAAGTCGGGTCCACGACGGGGTTGACCGTTTCGAGGTTCAGCCCGTACTCCTCAGCGATCGGCGCCCAGTAGTCGATGCCGGCCCCGCCCATCGGGTCGACGCCGATATGCACGCCCGCCTGCGCCACAGCCTCCAGGTCGACGACGTTGCGCAGGTCGCGTACATAGGGCATTACCAGATCGACCTCGCGCGTGGACTCCGCGGCGAGGGCGCGCGCCAACGGCATGCGCTGTACGCCCTTCAGTTCCTCGCGCAACAAGGCATTGGCCCGATCCTGGATGGTCTTGGTGGCGGTGGAGGAAGCCGGGCCGCCCTCCGGCGGGTTGTACTTAAAGCCGCCATCCGGCGGCGGGTTGTGCGACGGGGTGATGACTACGCCGTCGGCCAAGTCGGACGTGCGGCCCCGGTTGTAGGTGAGGATGGCATGCGAGATGACGGGCGTCGGCGTGTAGCTGCGCCCGGCCTGCACGCGCACGGCGACGCCGTTGGCCGCCAAGACCTCGATGGCCGTATTCAACGCCGGCTCGGACAACGCGTGGGTGTCCATGCCCAAGAAAAGCGGTCCGTCCGCGCCCAACGTGCGGCGGTATTCGCAGATAGCCTGGCTGATCGCCAGAATATGCTCCTCGTTGAACGTGCCGTCTACAGAAGAGCCGCGATGTCCCGACGTGCCGAAGGCGACAAGCTGTCCGGCGTCGTCCGGGTCGGGCTGGAGGGCGTAATACATCGAGACAAGGCGCGGGATGTTGGCGAGCAACTCGCGCGGGGCGGGCTTCCCGGGCAGTTCATGCAGGTTCATGGCGGCATCTCCTTGCGCTGAAGACGGCGAGTGCATTTGCTGCATTCTATCACACCCGGCCCCGCGTCGCAGCGGAAACGAATGAACGACAAACCGGCAAAGAGACTGCACAACCGCAATATGTCAAGCCACAGTCGCCGCCCGCAGCAAGTCCACATCCACCTGCGCCGCATCTGCGTCGGCCAGGCGCAGATACCCGTCCGCGATCGGCAGCGGCCTGTCGAGGATGTCTTCCTTAAGCTTCAGTTGGAAGCTCAGTTCCGACGGGCGCTCGATGCCCGGCAGCGCGGCAAAAACCGCGGCGCGCGCCGTGCCCAATCCCGCGCTCGCCTGCGAACCGACCATGACGCTCTTGCCCGCCGGACGGGCCAGCGCCATCATCTGCCATGATTCGGTGTAGCCCGTGCGCGCCGTCTTGATATTGAGGATGTCGAAGGTGTCGAAGTCCAACTCGCGCCGCAAATCGCGCAGCGAAAACGCCGAATCATCCGCGATCAGCGGCAGATGCTCGCCGCTGCGCAGCCGGGCGCGCGCCCGGATCTGCTCGACGGGCAGCGGCTCCTCACAATAGAGCAGCCCCATCTCCGCCAACTCCGCCAGCCGGACCGGGGCCGTTTCTGCGTCCATGCACTCATTGGCGTCGGCGTAGAGCGCCACGTCCGGCCCCAGCGCCGCCTGCAACTCGCGGATGCGCGCCACGTCGTCCGCCCAATCGCGGCCGACCTTCACCTTGAGCACGCGCACGCCTTGCCCCACGACGCGCTGCGCCTCTTCCAATACAGACGCCCGGTCTCCGATGCCCAGGATATAGCTCACCTTCAGCCGCTCCTGCACCGCGCCAAGATGCGCCGCCAACGAGACGCCGCAATGTTGGGCAACGGCGGCGTGGATCGCCATATCCAGCCCGCCTTTGGCCGCGTGGTTGTTCTTCACCTGGTGCAGCCGGTCGAGAATGCGGCGCATGGCGGGCGAGGCCGGGCCTGCACCCGCCCGTGCGTGCGCTTCCTTCGCGTCGTCGATCACGGGCAACCCCACGACGCGCGGCGCAAGTTCGTCGCGCACGACGGCGCAGATGGATGCGGTCGTCTCCCCGTAGATGGTCGGCCGCGGCGGCGCCTCGGCCATGCCCTGTGCGCCGCTGCTCAACGTGACCCGCACCAGAACATGACGGATCTCGGCCATGCGGCTGTTCTTGCCCCATTGCAGCGCGCCGTGCATGGGCAGCCGGAACACAACGGTGTCAACGTGCTCGATCACTGGCGAAGCGGAAGGTGCGGACATGAATGCGATTCCTGTGAGGCGATTGTCTCCGGCTCAGGCCTGTAGCCAGCCGGCGATGGCGTTTGCGACCTCGGCTGCGGAGAGCGCAACCGTGTCCATAAACAGAGCGCGCGATGGCGCCGCTTGCTCCAGCGCGGCGCGCGTGGCCGCCGGGTCATAGCTGCGTCGCTCTTCGAGCACAATGCGCAGTTTGGCGCGCAGATCGTCGGCGCTGATCGCCCCTTGGCGCACCCAGCCGATCAGACGCGCCGCCGCCTCGTCCGGCAGCAGCCCCGCCGCTTCCGGCAAGCCCAAATCGGCCAGGCTCTG
>CAZYSJ010000026.1:0-40751 GCA_964649875.1 uncultured Caldilineaceae bacterium | reverse complement strand
CAGGGAAAATCGAGAGATCAGCGGATGCCCCTTGGGCCGCACCACCGGCCCAAACCGAGCCCTCCCAGGGCCGGCCAATCTTTTCCCACCTCCTACGGACAAGCCGGTGCGTAAAACCGGCGGGCAACCGCCGGCACAAGCGCACCGGCAGTGGCAGGCGTCTATCTCAACAGATTGCGACGGGTCAGACCGGCCAGGCGTGCCGGCGTGGAGCGCTGTGACGTGCAGCGCCCAAGCCGCTGCGCCGGTTGGCCGCCTTTCCCGTCCCTGCCAAACACAAGGGAGGGCTTCTCATGTGCGGAATCGTCGGCTATATCGGCGAACGAGAGGCAGCGCCGATCCTGCTGGACGGGCTGCGGCGGCTGGAATATAGGGGCTACGACTCCGCCGGCCTGGCGGTGATGGACCATGCCGGCACGGTAACGGTACAGCGGGCGGCGGGCAAATTGGGCAACCTGGCGCAGCGCGTGGAGTTGACGCGGCCCCAGGGCGACGCCGGCATCGGACATACGCGCTGGGCCACACACGGCCCGCCCGTCGAGCGCAACGCCCACCCCCACAGCAGCCCCGATGGAGCCATCTTAGTGGTGCAAAACGGCATCGTCGAAAACTTCCACGACCTGCGCGCCGAACTGCGCGCCGAAGGCTACGTCTTCCTCAGCGACACCGACACCGAGGTGATCGCCCACCTGATCCACCGCTTCTATCACAATGGCTGCGACGGCGACCTGGCATGGGCGATGCGCTGTGCGCTGGCCCGGCTGCACGGCCCGAACGCCATCGTCGCCATGAGCAAGGACCAGCCGCGCCGCCTGATCACGGCGCGGCTCGGCCATGCCGGCGGCGTTGCCGTGGGCGAGCGCGCCGGCGAAGCGTTTCTGGCGAGCGACATGCCCGCCATCCTGTCGCACACGGATGAGATCGTGCACCTGGAGAGCGGGCAGATGGCGGTCGTAGAGCCGGGGCGCATCCGCTACAGCACGCTCTCCGGCGAGGCCGTCGAGCAGCGGCCCGTCGCCGTGGCGTGGACCGCAGACGAAGCGGATAAGGGCGGCTACGCCTTCTACATGGAAAAGGAGATCTACGAACAGGCCGCCAGCCTCACCGGCGCGCTGCGCGGGCATCTGGACGTAGAAAACCGTCGCGTCGATCTGGCCGCGCTTAATCTCAGCGTCGGAAAGCTAGCCGCGCTGCGCCGGGTGACCATCTTGGCGTGCGGCACGAGCTACTACGCCGGGCTGATCGGCAAGCACTACCTGGAACGGCTGGCGGGCGTGCCGGTCGAGGTCGACTACGCCAGCGAGTTTCGCTATCGCCAGCCGCTCGTGCGCAGCGACGATCTGGCCGTCGCCATCACGCAGAGCGGGGAGACGGCGGACACGCTCGCCGCGACGGAACTGGCGAAGGAGCGCGGCGCAGCCACTGCCGCCATCGTCAACGTGGAGGGTAGCCAGATCACGCGGCTGTGCGACGGCGTCATCCCCATGCAGGCGGGGCCGGAGATCGGCGTAGCCAGCACCAAGGCTTTCACCGCCGCCCTGGTCGACCTGTTGCTGCTGGCGATCTACATCGGCCAGGAGACGGGACGGCTAGATGCCGAGCAGCGCGGCGAGCTGATCGAGGCGCTGTTGGCGCTGCCGGGTCAGGCGGGCGCGCTGCTGGACGAGGCGCGGCGCAGCGGGCGCTATCCTCGTCTGGCCGAGATCTTCCACGCCAGCCGCAACTTCCTCTACCTGGGGCGCGGCATGCACTACGCCATCGCTCGCGAGGGCGCGCTCAAGCTCAAGGAGATCACCTACATCCACGCCGAGGGCTACCCCGCGGGCGAGATGAAGCACGGGCCGATCGCGCTGATCGACGAGGAATGGCCGACGGTGGTCGTAGCGCCGCAAGACCGCGTCTACGACAAGATGGTCAGCCAGGTGGAGCAGATCAAGGCGCGGCGCGGCAAGGTGCTGGCCGTGGCAAGCGAAGGCGACGCTTACCTAGCCGGCGCCGCCGACTATGTGATGCCCATCCCCGCCGCCAACGAGTTCATCTTGCCGATCCTGGCCGTACTGCCGCTGCAGTTGTTCGCCTACGAAATCGCGCGGCGCAAGGGGCTGGACGTAGACCAGCCGCGCAACCTTGCCAAGAGCGTGACGGTGGAATAGGGCATCGCAGCATAATGCTGCGCCGGACCGGTTCGCAGTCCGGTCCGGCGCAGCGCGTGGCCTACGCCAGGGGTTCGAGCCGCGCCGTAAAGTGGCGCAGCACCGGTCCCTGTTGCACGATGCGGTAGCCGCGTAGCGCCTCTCGCTGCGCATAGACGCCTAAGATTACTTCCAGCAGATAGTCGACGTGGCTCTGCGTATAGACGCGCCGCGGGAAGGCCAGCCGCACCAATTCCATGGCCGCGGGCTTTTCGCGGCCGTCGGGCTGCTTGCCGAACATGACCGAGCCGATCTCCACCCCGCGCACGCCGCCCAATAGATAGAGCGCGTTGGCGAGCGACCAGGCCGGATACTCCAGCGGCGGGATATGCGGCAGCATCTCGCCCGCGTCGAGGTAAATGGCGTGCCCGCCGGTGGGCTGTACGTGGGGCACGCCGGCCGCGGCCAGCCGCTCGCCGATATAGGCCATCGAGCGGATGCGATAGCGCAAGTAGCCTTCGTCCAGCGCCTCGTAAAGCCCCTGAGCAATCGCCTCCATGTCATAGCCGGCCATGCCGCCGTAGGTGGGGAAGCCCTCGGTCAGGATCTCCAGGCTCTGGCAGCGAACGGCGAGGTCGCCGTCGTTCACGGCGAGATAGCCGCCGATATTCGCCATGCCATCCTTCTTGGCGCTCATCGTGCAGCCGTCGGCATAGCTGAACATCTCACGGGCGATGTCGATGGGCGCCTTGTCCGCATACCCCTCCTCGCGCAGTTTGATGAACCAGGCGTTTTCGGCGAAGCGGCAGGCGTCAAGAAAGAAGGGGATGCCGTACTCGTGCGCGATTTCGCTCGCCGCGCGGATGTTCGCCATGCTCACAGGCTGTCCGCCGCCGGAGTTGTTGGTGACGGTCATCATCACGACCGGGATGTTTTCCGGCCCGATCTCGCGGATCGCGGCGCGCAGCGCATCCAGGTCCATGTTGCCCTTGAAGGGGTGAAGGCTGCGCGGCTGCCTGCCTTCAGGGATGACCAAATCGCGCGCCTCGGCGCCTGCATGCTCGACATGGGCGCGCGTGGTGTCGAAGTGCGTGTTGTTGAGCACGACATGGCCGGGCCGGGCGATGGTGGTGAAAAGGATGTTCTCGGCGGCGCGGCCCTGATGCGTGGGCATGACATAGCGAAAGCCGGTGATGTCCTGTACCGCGGCTTCCAGCCGGTAGAACGACGACGCGCCGGCATAGGACTCGTCGCTGGCGATCATGCCGGCCCATTGCTGCGAAGACATGGCCCCCGTGCCGCTGTCGGTCAGCAGGTCGATGAGCACGTCGCCGGCATGGAGCAGGAAGGGGTTGTAGCCGGCTTTGCGCAATGCGGCCTCGCGTTCGGCCATCGTGGTGAAGCGGATCGGCTCGACCGAACGGATGCGAAACGGTTCGATGATGGTCTGGGAGCGCAGTTCTTGCAACATGGGCGGTTCCTTGATTAGCGGCCAACTGGCGAATAAAGAAGCTGCAAAAGAAACAGCGCGGCGGACTTGCCGCGCCGATGTATATGCTACAGCGGCCATGCGCCGCCAGTCAACGCCGGGGGAGCGCAGTGGGCTGCTTGCAGCGACAGCCGGCCTAGACGCCCAGCGTGCGGCGGGTGACCGTCGTTACCTGTATTTCATGCTCGCCGCTCTCCACCAAGTCTAGGGCCAGGGTCAACAGGTAGCGGTTCATCTCGTTGATGCCGACGCCGGCGGCCTCGGCTTGCCGCTCGACGCGCCGGATCAGGTCGTCCGTCATGAGGTAGGTCTTGCGCATCAGTCGCGGCGAGGCTTTCGACGACGGCGCTGCAGCCGCTTGATCGGACGCCGCTTCGTCTTTGGCCTTCTTCTTTTTCTTTGCCACCATTCAGCCTCCCTCGTAAGCCTCCCTCATGAGGATACAATGAGCGGCGGTGAACTACGCCATGAGCGACCACAGCCAGTAAACGATCGCCGCCGCGCTAAGAATCAAGAGCAAGGTCCAGAACAAGGTGCGCATGGACGCCGCCGTCGCCTCGCGCACAATCTCGCTTGGAGACTTCTCCGACTTCACTGTCACTGCCGCCGCTTGGCCGGATCTCTTGGCAGCCGAGCGATCCGCCCGAATACGCCCCATGAGCCAGCCAAAATAGCCGGCAACGAAAAAGCCTGCAACAAAGCCGACTAGAAACGACTCTTGTTCAATCAACATGGCGCGCGACCGTAGTGAGCCTATTGACAATTAATAGAACATATGTTCCAATTGGCGCAATGTAATGACACACGGTCAACTAACGCGGGACGAGGAGACCACGGATGATCGACACATTTCTCAAGGTCGGTTCGACGTTTGACTGGATCACCCCTACCATAGCATTTGTGCAGGACATTTGCAACGGCCCTTCGGTGCAGATCGCCTGCGCACGCGACCAGGGATGGAGCGCCAACCAGATCAAGCAGATGTTGACGCGCGTGGGCGTCAAGGTCTGGGGGCTGATGGTTGTAGGCGACAAGATCACCTTCACCGTCCGTGCGGCGCAGGCGCGCTACGCCCTCTATTGGCTGGAGCGCAACGGGCTGCCATACCAAAGCAGCCTCGCCGACTCGGCGCCGCGACCGGTTCGCGCTATAGCCCCGCAGCCGGTTCCCGAAGCGCGTCGAACGCCCCGCGGCGTGGACGGGCTGCTGGACGGCATCGCCGGTTTCGTCGACACGCTGTAGCCGAGGCGGCCCGGTTACGGTGCGCGAATCTCCAGCACGACGCGCAGTCCGTGTTCTGCGGAAACGGCGTCAGGTTCTTCGTAGTTGCGGTGTGATGAGCGGCAATGCTCGGCCCGACCATGCCACGAACCGCCGCGCAAGATGCGCCGATGCGGGTCGCCGCCGTCGATCCAGGGCCGGCCGTCTGCAGGCGCGCGCACGTAGTCGGCGTGCCAAGCGTCGAGGCAGAACTCGTCGACGCCGCCGTGCATGTCGTGCAGCCGCCAGGCGTTGCCGTTCATCAGCCCCACGGGCCGGCTCTTACCGGCGGCATTGTCCCTATACCAGCCGTGCGCCGCCAGATCGCGGGCGTCGTCGCCAAAGGCGTAGATCGAGGCGGAGCCGGCGCGACAGGCGTATTCCCACTCGGCTTCGCTAGGCAGGCGCACGGTCGAGCCGCTCATCTCCGAAAGTCGCCGGCAGAACTCGACGCAACGCTCCCAACTCACCGAATCGACCGGCAGTTGCGTCGGGTCGCCCCGGAACTTGGAAGGCGCATCGCCCATGACCGCCTGCCACTGCGCCTGGGTGACGGGATATCGCCCGATGTAGAAGGGCATGCGGAAAGTGACGAAGTGCGCAGGCCCCTCAGCCGGGGCGGCGTGCGGATCGCCCGGCGACGCGCCCATGACGAATTCGCCGGGCGGGATCAACGCCATGATCAGCTTGGCGTTGCCGCCCAGACTCAAACGCGGAAACGCGGGCAGGCCGAAGAAGTCAACCGCCGCCGCCTGGACGGAGCGCGCTGCGCCCGGGTGCATGGGAAAGTGCGCCCGGTGTTCCGGCATATCGGCGGCGGCGAGGTTCTGGTGCATGGCTGTCTAGAGTGCGGTGTAACCGCCGTCGAGCAAGATGACGTCGCCGGTGATCAGGTCGGAGGCGGGCGAGGCAAGGAACAGCGCCAGGTCCGCCACCTCGATAGGCTGGCCGAAGCGCCCCAGAGGTATCTTGGCCTTCATCGGATCGCCCTTGGACGGCTCGCCCCACACGCGTTCGCCCATCGGCGTGAGGATGATGGTGGGCGCTATGGCGTTGCACTGGATGTTGTAGCGGCTCCATTCAGCCGTCATGGCCTTGGTCAGCATGTTGAGGCCGCCCTTGGAAGCGGAATAGGCGGCGTGGTCGTCGAGCGCAATCACGCCGGCCTGCGACGAGATGTTGATGATCTTGCCGCTGCGCTGTTCGATCATTTTGGGAGCCAGGGCGCGGGCGATGAGGAACGGGGCGCGCAGGTTGACCGCCATCATTTCGTCCCAGTCTGCGACCGGCGTAGCAAGCAGCGAGGCCGGATACGAGACGCCGGCGCTGTTGACAAGGATGTCGACCGTGCCGAAGAACTCCAGCGCGTCGGCGGCGACGCGGTTGGCTCCTTCTACCGTAGCGAGGTCGGCTTCGATGGTCAGGCAGCGGCGACCGTGAGCGCGCGCCTGGGCGGCTGTGTCGTCCAAGCCCGCCCGGTTCCGCCCAGTGATCGCGACATCGGCGCCGGCCTCAGCCAGCACGACGGCGATCACCGCGCCGATGCCCTTGGAGCCGCCGGTGACCAGCGCCCGTTTGCCTGCTAATGAGAAGCGCTCCGGTATGCCCATGCCCGTTTCCTTTCCGTTGACGGTTGTGCACATCTTGTAGAAAAGATGCCGGCTTTCCGGCAAATGCTGATCTTCTAGGCTAATGCGGCATTGCGTCTTGACGAGCGGCAAGGATGCCGCTGCTTGTCTGGCGAGCGGCAAGGATGCCGCTACTACGAAGCGCTCAGCGCCCTTCTCCCGCCTTACTCCAGCAGCGGAAACTCGGCCAGGCGCAGGTTGGTGCAGCCGTAGGGGATCAGCGTGAGATCCGCCGGCGGTTCCTCGGAAGTCGCCGGGCCGCCGGGCCACATCGGCGCGGAGCCGCTCGCCTCCTGCCAGCCGGGCACGCGCCTGCCCTTGACATGGGCCGCCGCCGGCGCGCGATCGGGCGCAAAGGGCAGCCCGGTCATGGGGCGCTGCTCAAAGGTGATCGACCGTTCCGGGTGGGCGCGGTCAATCGCCAGGGCGTAGTTCCAGGGCGTGGTCGGGTAGATCTCCCAGTCGCCGTGGGGTAACTCGCGGTGCGGCTGGTCGGCGTGGATGCGCCGCCACTCCTCGCCGATCTTGAGGGCGTAGAGCAGCGGCCCGCGCGACACGGCTACAGTCTGGCGCGGCCGTGGATGCACGACCGGGCGCATGGGCAAGGTCAAGAGGACCGTATCGCCCTCACGCCATTCGCGCTCGATGCGGTGGAACTTGCCGGGCGAGGCCGCCTGCGTCGCGCCGCCGTTAACCGCTACATGCGCGCCCGCCGCCCAGAGAGGGATGCGCAACAGCAGCGGGAATTTGAGGGCGCTGCCCGGCTGCACCGTAAAGTGCAGCGTGTCGGAGAAGGGGTAATCGGTCTCCAGGCGCACGCGCACCGTCTGCCCGCGGATGGGCGCGGCGACTTCGCTGGGCGCGTAGGCGACCGCGGCCAGGCCATCGTCCGCAGCCATCCACAGGTGCGCGGTAAACTTGGGCCACCCCTGGCTCAGATTAGCGGTGCAGCAGCCGTAGTTGGGTTCCAGCCCGAAGATGTTGGAGTCGTCGCCGTTGGTGTTCCAGTTGCGCGGGCGCACGCTGCACTCGATCTGGTTGACCTGCTGGTCGTACTGATGGCTCCACATATCGGGCGAGAAGGTAGCCGGCAACGCGTTGAAGGCGATGCGCTCCAGCCGGTCGCCGAAGGCCGGATCGCCCAGGACGGAAAGCAGCCACTCCAGCGAGTACATATATTCGACGACGGCGCACAGCTCGGTCCCTTGCGAAGGATCAAGGCCCGCCAAGCACTCGTCGCCGGTGAAGACGCCGGTCGCCATGCCGTGGTAGCGGTCGAGCTTGGCGATCATGTCATAGACGGCGCGGCGGTCGCGCTCGTCGCCGCTGAGCCGCCACCAGAGCGGGTGCGCCTTGATCGCCATGGCGTTGTTGACGACGTGGCCCATGAAGTTCCAGCGGCCCAACGGCGTCGGTTCGGTGATCGGCCAACGCTCGAAGAACTCCGCCCAGTTGAAACCCTGGGCATGCAGCTTGATCGCCAGATCGGCCAGCCACGCTTCGCCGGTGCGCTCGTACAGCCAGTAGAGCGGGATAAGCGCCTCGAACCAACGGAACTGCCCCCAGTTGAAGAGCGGCTGGCGGTCTATGTGTCGGTCGATCAGGCGCAGGCAGCGTTCGACCGCGCCGGGGATGCGCTCGTCGCCCGTCGCATCGTGCACCTGCACAAGCATCTTGAGGGCGAGAAACAGCGCCCAGATGTCGAAGGCGGACTGCTCCGTGGCGTGGATAAACGATTGGCGCGGTCCCAGCCAGCCGTCCTCGTCCTGGTGCGCCAGGATGTAGTCGACATGGCGCGTAACCTTAGCTTTGAGCCGTTCATCGTCGAGCAGGTAGGCCAGGGGGATAACGCCGTCCAGCCAATAGGGTGCGCGCTCCCAGCCTTCCTGGTCGCCGCCAAACCAGCGGCTGTCCTTGATGTCCGGCCAGAACTCGTCGAGATGGCCGCTGAGGCTGTCGGCCTGCAGGCGAAGCTGGTTGTGCAGCCAGCCCAGAGGGCGCACCGCGCCCAGGGGCAGGGGGCTAAAGGCGGGGGGGCGCAATGCATGGGGCATAGACGGGACCCTTCTAGCGCGTTGGGAATGAATATATGCATTCGGCATACACGGGGTACGCCGGGCGCCCGCAAGGAGCGCCCTACAGCCAATTATATCATTCCGCCCAGGGCAGGTACAGCACCTTGATGGCCTCCTTGTTGCGCAGAAGCTCGATGCCTTCGGCGTAGCGCGTCAGGGGCAGGGTGTGCGTCACGAGCGGGGCCAAGCGCAGTTGGCCGCCAGTGACTAGAGCCAGGGCGCGTTCGGCCGCGCTACGGTTGTGGCTGCCGTAGCCGAGCAGCGCCAGGCCGCCGGCCCATTGGCGAAAGCCGAAGGGCACAGGCTCGCGCAAGACGCCGAAGGTGGAAATGGCGCGGCGCGTGTGCTCCATCAGGTTGGCTACAGCCGGGGCCAGGCCGGTGCAGTCGATGGCGGCGTCGAGCACCCCGTCGAGTTCTTCGGGCGCGACGGCTGTGTCTGCGCCGAGTTGCAAGGCCAGCTCGCGGCGAGAAGCGACCGGATCGATGGCGACGACCTCGCCGGCGCCATAGGCGCGCGCCATCTGCAAAGCGATGAGGCCCGCCGGCCCAAGGCCGGTAACGCCGAAGCGAGCGACCTTCACCGCGTCTACCTGTGCGAGTTGGTCGAAGGAGACCTGGACGCACATGGCAAGCTCCAACGGCGCGACGGCTTCTTGCGGCAGGTCTTCAGGGATGGGCAGCAGGTTGTTCGCCTCGAAGACGTTAAAATGGGCGTAGCAGCCGGGGCGGTCGTGGCCCTGGTCGCGCCAGGCGGCGACGCGCGTGCCGGCGGGCGGGCCGTCGACGCCTGGGCCGAGCGCATCCACACGCGCCACGGCCTCATGGCCGGGTTGGCCCGGCTGGTAGGGGTAGGGGATGGGCCGGCCTGGGAACATCGGCTCGCCGCTCATGATGTGTAGGTCCCAGTGCGGGCAAGTAGTGACGCCCTCGATGCGGGCGCGGATCTGGCCGGGTCCGGGTTCGGGGATAGGGCGGTCGGCCCATTCCACCTGATTGGGTCCAAGATATTGCAGAGATTTCATTGTCGGGTCCATTCGCGCTTGGCGATTCAGAATCGGATAGTTTGGAAAGGCGGAACTCTCCGCCCGAAGGGTTGCAGTTACCAGTCGAGGATCACGCCGAGCACCGGCTCGCGCTTGGATTCGATCAGCGCCCAGGCATCGGCGGCCTGCGCTGCGGGGAAGCGGTGGGTGATCAACGGCAGCGTCTGCAGATGGCCGGCCGCGATCAGTTCGCGCGTGTGGTCCATGCGCGGCCGCGTCCAGCCGGAGACGAAATCGAGCGAGAGTTCGCCGTCGCGCAAGAGTTGCAGCGACAGCAGGTCGTCGACGCCCATGAAGCCGGCGGAAACGATGTGACCGAACTTCGCCATCATCGGCTGGAGCGTCTTGAGCGCGTCGATGGAGCCGACGGTGTCCACGGCGACGCGCACGCGCTCCGGCAGCAGGTCGCGCACCGCCTGCACCCAATCGGTCTGGCGCGCGTTGACCGTGTGGCGCATGACGTCCGGTCCGAAAAGCTTGAGGCGGTAATCGTGGCGACCCACCAGCACGACATTCGCCCCGCGCCAGGCCAGCGTCTGCGCAGCCCATTGGCCGACCATGCCGTCGCCGATGACGACGGCGCCTTCGCCCACTTCGATGGGCGCGCGCACGCCGCAGTTATAGCCGACCTGGGTAAGCACCAGGCCGGAGAAGGCCAGCGGGTCGACCTGCGCAGGCAGCTTCCAGATATGCTCGCTCGGGCTGACTGAGGGCGAAATTTGCCCGGCATAGGCCTGGTACATGCCGTTGACCTTGCCCATGGCGGCAAAGACGGTCTCGCCCACGGCGATGTCCGTCACAGCTTCGCCCACCCATTCGGCCACGCCGATCTTCTGGTAGCCGGCCACGATGGGAAACGGCCAGGGGTCGCCGGAGCGATAGGCGGTATCGCCGGCGATGCGTTCGCCGCGCAGGAAGGAGCCTTCCGTGCCGTTGCTGATCCAAGAGTGGGTAACGCGCACGACCACGTCTCCCGGCCCCGGCTCAGGGCAATCGACCGAGCGAAACTCCACCTCGTTGGGAGCGGGAAAGACCACGGCTTTGGCTTGCATAGAACGTCCTTGTCCTTGTGAGTGGTGAGCGGCGCTCTACATTTTGATGGCGCCGGAGGTGAGGCCGGAGACAAAAGGCCGCATGGCGAGCAAGAAGAGGATCAACAAGGGCAGCGACCCAAGGATATAGCCGGCAAAGAGCGGCCCGTAGTTGATCTGGAACTGGCCCTGGAAATAGCGCAGGCCAATCGTGATGGTGCGCATATTGTCCTGTTGCAGGGTAACCAACGGCCAGATGTAGTCGTTCCACACATGCAGGGTGTTGACGATGGCGACCACGCTGAGCATGGGCGTCGTCAGCGGCAGGGCAATGCTCCAATAGGTCTGGAAGATATTGGCGCCGTCCACCGTAGCCGAGTCGAAGATGTCGTTGGGGATGGTGGCGAAGAAACTGCGCAACAGATAGATGGCAAACACCTGCCCGCCGGCGACGTATGGAAAGATCAGCGCCCAGTAGGTGTTGAGCAGACCGAGCTGCTTGATCCAGACAAAGGTCGGCACCAGCGTTAGGATGAAGGGGACCATGAGCAGGCTGATCACCGTGTAGAAGAGCACGGTGCGCCCCGGAAAGGAATAGCGGGCGAAGACGAAAGCCGACATGGAGGAGACCAGCAGCACCCCAGGCACCGAGATGCCCGTCACCAGCACTGTATTCCAGAAGTATTTCCCCAACTGGTTGAAGGCCACCACGTAGTTTTCCCAATGCAGCGGCAGCGTGGGCGACATAAAGTGATGCTGCATCTGGCTGGTGGTCTTGAACGACGTGATCACCAAAAAGTAGAAGGGCAGGAAAGTCAGCCCGGTAATAGTGACCAGGAACAGGTTAGACAGCACGTTGTTGCGCTGGATGAAGCCCCAGAGGCCGCTGGATTTGCTTGGATAGTGCATGGTCTTGTCCTATTCCGGGGTATATTCGATATCAGAGCGGATGAAGCGCATGTTGATCACCGTAATCACGAAGATGATGATGAACAACAGGACGCCGATGGCGGAGGCATAGCCCATCTTGTTGTAGAAGAAGGCGGAATGGTAAAGAACAAGTCCCGGCACCATGGTGGCGTGCCCTGGCCCGCCATTGGTGAAGATGAGCACATCCTGGAAGTTCTGCAACTGAGTAATCAACGTCATGATGAAAATGAGCTTGATCTGGCCCATGATCATCGGGATGTCCACGCTGAAAAAGCGCCGGATGCGGGTGGCCCCATCGATGGCCGCGGCGTCGAACAACTCATGCGGGATCGAGTCAAGCCCGGCCAGGTAGATGAGCAGGTTGAGGCCGGAGACCCAGGGGAATTGAAAGAAGCCGATACACCACAGCGCCAGACGAATATCGCCCAGCCAAAGCTGCGTCCAGTCGTCTAGGCCTACGCTGCGCAGGATCGTATTAATGATGCCCGCCTGGGGGTCATAGATGAAGAGCCAGACCAAGATCATGACCACGAAGGGGACAACCATGGGCACGACCAGCAGCACGCGCCAGAAGTAGGCCATGCGCGAACTGCGCAGGCTGAAGATCACCTCGGCGGCGAGCAGCGGCACCGTCATGGCGATGGCCAGGCGAAAGCCGGTCAGCTTGAGCACGTTGGGCAACGACGCCTGAAAAGCCCGGTCGATGACGAACATCTCGCGGAAGTTGCCCAGGCCCACGAATTCAGATGTGAGGCCGTTCCAGCGAAAGAAGGCGTGCCAGAACGCGGAGACGATGGGATAGAAGGTGAAGACGCCCAGAAGCAGAAAGGTAGGAAGCAGAAACAGGTAAACCGCCCCGCTTTTGCGCAGCCTGGTCGCCAAGCTCTTCTTTTTTTCGTGCGGCGCCAGCGACGCCGGCGCAATCGACTGTGTGGTATTCATAGCTCGCTCATTTCCAATTACCGGCCGGGCGGGAGCCTTCCGGAAGGCTGTGGCCTTCCGGAAGGCGTTGACGCGCCCAAGACGTTCTGTCGCGTCTCAGGTCATTACTAGGTGGGGCGAATGGCATCCATGCGAGCGGCGGCGGCTTCCATATAGCCCTGAAGCTGCGCCAGCATGTCCTCTTCGCCCAACTGTCCAACAGCGTACGGCAGAACAACCGAAATGAAGTTCATGCCATATTCGAAGTCGAGCAGGGAGTCGTCCTCCTGGAAGGAGGAAGCCGGATATTCCACCGTCTCGGCAAAGCCCATGCTCTGCGTAATCTCGTGCGCCTTGCCGCCGATCACGTTGGGGATAGTGCTCGGGGTCTCGCTGACGATCGTGGTGATGTTTTCCGGGGTGGTGGAGAACATCAGGAAGTCGGCGCAGGCGTCTTCCGTGCCGTTGTTGAGCGCCGTAGCCGTCAGCGCGTACTGGAACGAGCCGTAACCGGACGCCACGTTGGTCATGGGCACGCCTTCGGGCACTAGCGCCGAGGTGACCTGCGTGACGGGCCGGAAGTAGAACCAGCCCAGTTCAAACTCGCGGGCGGGGTCGTTGAGGAAGCGGTTGAGGTTCCACACGCCGGTGATGCACATCCCGGATTCGCCGCTTAGGAAGTGGCGATAGACGGCCTCGTTCTCCATGCCCAGCGCGCCTTCCTGCCAGTACTGGGCCATTTCCTTGAGGGTGCGCAGCCGGGCCACCTGCTCGTCCATCATAGCCGAGTAGGTTCCCTCGTGGATGGCATCGGCCATCTCCCACTTGTCGGGCCAGCCGTTGCCGTCCTTGTCGTAGGTCGAGAGCAAGTTCCAGAAGAAGTACTTGGAGAGCCAGCCGGAGACCCATGTCGTCTGGTCCAAGGCATTGGTGCCGCCGCCCGACCAGGAGAAACCGGCTTTGCCCGTTTCCTGGACCATGGCGGCTGCAGCCATCCAGTCCGCCCAGGTCTCCGGTTCGCCGGCGACGCCGGCCGCATCGAACACATCTTTGTTGTAGTAACAGCCCAGAGCGGTCTGGTCGCCCAGCAGCATGTAGAGATTGCCGTCCGGCGCACGCCAGAAGTCGACGCTGGGATAGAAGCCCTCATACCACGTGCTGCGCGCCGGGTGATCCTCCGGCGCATAGGGGCTGGGCATTTCCAGCCACGGGTCGAGCGCCAGCCACCAGCCCTTGCCCAGGTCTTCGTTCACGAAGTCCGGCTGCGTCCACATCATGTCCGGCGCAGTGCCGCCCGACAACATGGTGACCATGGCCTCGCGCCGGTTGCCCATGGGTACGGGTTGGAACTCGATGGTGACGTTGGGTTTGACTTCCTTGTAGGCGTTGGCGACAACGTCAAACGCCACCAGGTCTGCCTGGCCTTCTTGCAACTGCTGTCCGGTGTATTTGGATGGCGTGAAGCCGCCTGCATCGAACTTGACGACGACTGCCTCCTCGCCCGGCGCGGCGGCCTCGCCGCCGGCTTGCGGCGCGGCGGGCGCAGCGCAGGCTGCCAATGCCAGCCCGGCGGCGCTGGTCCCCATCAACTTCAACATCTGACGACGAGAGAGATTGCTCTGCTTCAGATTCATGTTCCTCTATCCTCCGTAATGAAAATGCGGCTTTCGCTTGGAAACTGTGTAGTTTTCGGGGATATTCCGGTTACAGGGCATCGTTTGTCTGGGCGCTTCTCCTTTCTACAGCCGGGGCGGCAATGACGCCTGCTAGAGGTTCTCTCCTCGCAGCAGGGCGAAGACCCCGGCCCGCAATATGGCGGCTCGGCGTTCAGCCCAGCGGCGCGGGGCCGGCGGACTGGCGCACGACCAGTTCACCGCGCACGACCAAGCGGCGAGCCTCCGCCTGGGGCGACGCATCGATGGAGTCAAGCAGGAGTTGGCACAGATGCTCACCCAACTCGCGTATGGGGGTGGCGACGGTGGTCAGCGGCGGGCAGGCATAGGCGCTGGCCAAGATGTTATCGTAGCCGACGACCGACACTTGTTGCGGCACGCACAGACCAAGCTCGCGCAGCGCGGCCATAGCGCCGATCGCCATTGCGTCGTTGCAGGCGAAGATCGCGGTCGGCGGGTCGGGCAGCGTCATAAAAGCGATGGCGGCGTCATGCCCGCTGGCGTAGGTGTAGTCGCCGCGCAGGATCAGCGCCGGGTCTTGCGGCAGACCGCCGGCCTCCAGCGCCGCGCGATAGCCGCGCACGCGATCGCTGCTCAGACTGAGCGTTTCCGGGCCGGTGATGCAGGCAATGCGCCGGTGATTCAGTTCGACCAAGTGACGCGTGGCCGCCATGCCGCCGCTGTAGTTGTCGAGCATGATGGCGCTGATGCCTGCATAGTCGCGGTCAAACGTCACCACGGGGACGCGGTGGGCGCGTAGCGGAGCCAGCCGCTCTTCCGCCTGGTCGGACGTGGCATAGATGACGCCGTCCACCCGCTTTGAGATCAGCATGTCCAGATAGGCGCTCTCTTTCTCCGCCTTATGATCCGAATTGCACAGCAGGACGTTATATCCCGCTGCATACCCGTAGTTCTCCACGCCGCGGCCCAGGTCCGCATAGAATGGGTTGCCGATGTCCGGCACAATCAAGCCGATCGTGCGCGTCTCCTGGCGCACCATGGCGCGGGCGAGCGAACTGGGCCGGTAGTTGAGCTGCTCGATCGCCGCCGCGACCTTGGCCGCCGTGTCCGGGCTGACGTAGCGCGTGCCGTTGAGAACGTGCGACACCGTACTGATCGATACGCCGGCGGCATTGGCTACGTCGTAGATGTTCGCCATATCGGGCCTCCCGAATCGAACGAGAACTCACGCAGCTATGGCGTAAAAACGAACGTCGTCTCTTGGCTGAATACGCCTTCGACCCAGACGACCAAGTCCTCGCCGCTGACCTGCAGACGAACTTGTTTTTGGGGGAGCGGTTGTCCGTCTACCGTTACGGTGGCGGCGGGCGCGTGCCAGCCGTTGATCACAAAGACCGGGTTGATCTGCGGCGCTGTAGGCGACATGGTCAGACGTACATCGTCGGCGCCGGTCTTGCGGAAGGTGTAAGCGCGCACGGCGTAGTCATACCCCTCCAACAGCACCCGGCCCCGGTGCATCTCCACGCGTTCGCCGGGGTCGCGCATGATCTCGACGGCTGCCGGCGAATAGTACGAACGAGTGATGGCCTCCAGATCGGCGCCGTCGCTGTCCGCCGCGGTGGCGCCGACAAGCATGTACCAGGTCGTCCCCGGGTCCGGCGTGGGGATGTAGTCGGCGGCGCTGCGCCGCAGGGCGAAGTTCACGTCCATGAACGAGGTGTGCGTAGCGACCTTGCCGACATCCTCCCCGGCGGGCACCCACTGAATGAAGTCTTCCATTGTCGTCACCGGCCAATGCTTATAGATATTATACAGATTTTTGCCGGGGAACATATTGAAGTAAGGGTGCGGCCCCTTACAGTGGCTGCACGGCATGAAGGGGAAGAGCGCCTGGTTCTTAATAATGGCGAGGAAGGGGCTGGGCAATCCCTTGAGGTTGACGGCGCCGATATACATGGGCCACTCCGCCAGTTCCGGGTAATGCGCGCAGAACGGCTCGAAACCCTCGGCGGGCAGGGGCCAAGGCACGCGGATGGCCTGCCCTTCGCCGTTGCGCAAAACGAACGGCGCCGGCATCTCCAATACATCCAACGGATTGCTGCCCGCGGCGTTGATCAGAATCCACTCGGCGACCTGCCACAGGTTGGCGTTGCCGCCGTGGTTGTTGAGCGTGCCGGGCCAAAGGATCACCTCGCGCACGGCGATGCCATCCGGATAGATGGTATAGATCTCCTCGGCATGGGTGTCGCCGTGGAAGATGCGATAGCGCATGTCATTGAGCGCATAGGTCCAACGCACGCGCACACGCGCCGGCCCCGATTCGAGAATCTGCACCTTGCTCCAGCGAAGCTGCTTGTCCATGATCGGCTCGTAGCAATGCAGATCGTTGGGGCTGTTGGTCTCGCACCATTCGGGCGTGAACCAGACGCCCTCGCCCACATCTACGCAGCCGATGTACTGCGCCTTGTCCCAAAAGACGAAGCGCCAGGGCTTGTCACAATCGACGACAATCGCATGTCCTAGTTCGCCCGAAAACTCTAGGCGGGTTTCCATTGCCTGCATAACCGGCTCCTATGCGATGGTTGATTGGGAGCGAGATCGGAAATACACCGGAGATTCGCCTGATGTCTCGCTCAATAGCGGCCGTACGTCTTGGCGACCTCGACCAGCTTGAAGATGTTCGCGTCCGGCGTATCGCGGCCGCACTGGTCGCCGGTGGAGAGCACAAATCCGCCGCCCTCGGCGCAGTCGTCGATCAGCCGCTTGGCCTTCCCCTCCACCTCTTGCGGCGTAGCGGTGAGCATGAAGCCGAAGGTGTTGATGTTGCCCTTCAGGCACAGCCGCTTGCCGTATAGCTTCTTGACCTCGGCGATGTCCACGTTGCCGCCGGGCGGCTCCTCCAGCGGCTCCATCACGTTGACGTCGGTCTCGTTGGCGACGATGTCGACCAGTTGGCGCGAACGCCCGCAGACGTGCAGATGCGAGATGACGCCCGCCTCCTTGCACAGCTTGGACGCCTCCTGGATGAAGGGCAGATCGTGCTTGCGGAAGATGTCCGGGCTGCTTACGCTGAGGCTGGAGGCCGAACCGCCGAGCATGACTTCATCGGGGCCGGCGGCCAGGATGGCGCGCAGCCGCGCCAGCGCATAGCGGGTGTAGAACTCGGTGACCTCCTGCATATAGGCCGGCTCGTCGATGTAGTCGTAGAACATGACGTTATAGCCGCCCTGGCGCTGGAAGAAATACCAGTCCTGGGGGATGCCGATGGAGGCGGTGAAGACGCCCAGATCGCCGATGCGGTCGTAGTCGACGAACTCCTTCTCCCACTGCCAGTCTTCATTTTCGCCCAACATGGCGCGCAGCCGCGGCCAGTCCCGTTTCAGCTCCTTGATAGGCTTCTCCATCTCCCAGGGAGGCTGGTCGACGGGGTAATACTTGACGCGGCTGATCTCGCCGTAAGGGGTCTGTGCGGTTTCGTAGAGGGTCTGCCCGCCGTGCGGCTCGCGCGCAAGGCGTTTATGCCACCGCGGCCGGTCCTCCGGCACGATCTCCGGCAGCGAACCGTAGATGTACCAGCCGTCCATGCCGTAGTAGCGCACCGCGTCGACATAGGCCTGGGCCACGCTGGCCGAAGCGTAGCCGCTGTGGGGCTTGCCGTCCAGGAACATCTCGTCGAAAGGCCGCCCCGACAGGCGCACCGGAACCATGGCGGAGATGTCCGGCGAGACCGGCACATGGTCCGCTTCCTCCAGAGCAAACGCGGCGAGCATACGTTGTTTGCCCGTCATCGCTTCCGGCATGGATTCCTCCCAACAACTGCTGTGGCGGTGGAGGTGAGCCGGCGGAGCAGCAAGAGGCCTGACAATATGACGGTCAGAAGACAAGCTGTCCCGCCCCAAAAAAGCGCTTACGTAAGGGATAGCAAAACGTTACCATGCTTTCCTATCGCTGTCAACGCGATAGACAAGAAAAAATCGAAACCAAACATGCGGACGCACAGCGCAACAGGCGCATCACCGCCCGCCCAATTTGGCCTTCTATGACAAGTTATGATATTCTTTCGTTGAATGAGCATTCAGTCAACAATCGCAGGAGATGCCGTGCCGCGCAGCAAAGAACAGAACGAACAGATCAAGGAGGAGCGACGCAGCCAAATCTTGACACAGGCGCTGCGTCTGTTTGCATCACGGGGGCTAGCCGCCACCAAAATCGCGGACATCGCCGCCGCCGCAGGCGTGTCACAGGGGCTGATCTACCATTACTTCAGTTCGAAGGAAGAGATCTTCACCGAGTTGATTCGCCACGCCTACGCCGGCATCAACGCCGCGGCCCGCTACCTGGAGGAGTTGCCCGATCCGCCTGCCGCCAAGATCCGCCTGGCGATTGAGGGCCTGCTGCGCGACACGGTCCAAAACGAGGACACGGCGCGCTTCTACCTGCTCACCGCACAGGCGACCGGTTCGGAGGCCATCCCCGCAGAGGCGCGGCGCATCATCCAGCAGGAGAACCGCCTGCCCTACGAGGTCATGGCCCGCATCATGCGTCAGGGCCAGCAGGACGGTTCGGTCAAGCCCTACCCGCCGGAGGACCTGGCCCGCGTGTTCTGGACGTCGATCAGCGGCCTTGCCATCAACCGGGCGGTGCACGGCGCTGAGTTTAAGGCGCCGGACCCGGAAATTTTGATTCACACGTTTCTTGCCTAGCGCGCTGCGCTTCAGGCTCGCCTATTATGCTGGGGGGAAAATGCCTAGTTTTCGCAGTCGTCTCTTTATCTTTTCGCTGAAGCACCGCCATCTTCTGCAAGGCCAGTTGAAGCGGCGGGCAACCGTAGATTGGAATACCTCCATGCCGGAGCTGCGCGCCGAGATCGAAAAGGGCGCCGGCTTCTTCGGCAAGCTGCCGGACGGCTTCACCCTGGAGCCGGTCGACATCGACGGGCTGCCCGCCGAATGGATGCTGCCGCCTGGCGCGACCAAAGACCGGGCGATCCTCTATTTTCATGGCGGCGGCTATGCAACCGGCTCGATCCCCGCGCATCGGGGCATCGTCGCCAAGTTCGTCAAGGCCGGCGACACCGGCGCGCTGCTCTTCGAGTACCGGCTGGCCCCGGAGCATCCCTTCCCGGCCGCGCTGGACGACGCCGTAGCCGCTTACCGCTACATGCTGGCTCAGGGCGTTGCGCCGGAGCGCATCGTGTTCATCGGCGACTCCGCCGGCGGCGGTCTGGCGCTCGCCGCGCTGCTGGCTGTGCGCGATCAGGGCATCCCCTTGCCGGCCGGCGCAGTAGCGCTTTCGCCCTGGACGGACGTTAAGAACACGGGCGCCTCGTGGGAGACCAACGCCAAGGTCGATCCGCTGACATGGAGGGAGTCGCAGGCGGTTTTTGCCAAGTACTACGCCGGCGACCAGGACGCCGGCAACCCGCTGATGTCGCCGCTGTACGGAGACCTGCACGGGCTGCCGCCGCTGCTGATCTACGTGGGCAGTTATGAGGTGATGCTCGACGACTCGACGCGCTTTGCGGCTAAGGCGCAGGCGGCAGGGGTCGACGTGACGCTGCACATCGGCGAAGGGATGTTCCACTGCTACCCGGCCTGTGCGCCGCTCTTCCCGGAGGCGAAGCAGGCGATGGAGGCGATCGGAGCCTTCGTCAAGGCGAGGACTGGTGCGCGCGTCGCCGCGCCTGCATAAACGCGGCCGCGGCCGAACGACCCACGCGGCGCATCTAGCGATACCTTAACATGATACGTGCAATTGTCATTCTGAGCCGAAGGCGAAGAATCCCTGTGTAGCAGACGAACAGATTCTTCCTCCCTCCGGTCGTCAGAATGACAGAAACACACTAGACCGGCGGCAGCAATGTCGCCGGTTTTCGCGCCGGCTAGCGCTTGATGCCCGACATGGTGATGCCTTCGATGAAGTAGCCCTGCATGCTGAAGAACAGCGCAATCACGGGGATGGTCATCATCACCGACGCCGCCATCAACAGGTGCTGCGTGGGTTCGCCGCCGGAATCAGCCGAAGTTTGGAAGAAGCGCAGGCCAAGCGACAGCGTGAAGTTGTCGATGCTGTTGAGGTAGATGAGAGGCCGGAAGAAGTCGTTCCAGTGAAAGAGGAACGAGAAGATCGCCACGGTCGCCATGGCCGGCTTGGCGAGCGGGATAAGAATCTGCCAGAGGATGCGCAGGCTGCCGGCGCCGTCGATCATGGCGGCCTCGTCCAAGTCGCGCGGGATGGTCAAAAAGAACTGGCGCAGCAGGAAGATGTTGAAGGCGCCGCCGCCCAAGAACGCCGGCAGAATCAGCGGCTTCAGCGTATCCACCCAACCGATCGTGCGGTAGATGAGAAACTGGGGGATGATGGTCACTTCTTCGGGCAAGATCAACACGCTCAACACAAGCAGAAAGAGGAATTCCTTGCCGGGGAAGCGGAAACGGGCGAAGCCATAGGCCACAAGAGAGGCCGTAATGATATCCCCGGCAATGCTCAGGCCGGCGACGATCAGCGTATTTTTCAGAAAGGTCAGGAAGGGGGCCTGTCGCCAGACTTCGGCGAAGTTGTCCCACAATAACTTTTCGGGGATAAAGATGGGCGGGAATCTGAAGATCTCCCACGGCGCTTTGAGGGCGGTCAGCACGGTCCAGACGAAGGGGAAAGTGAAGGCGGCGCTCAACACAACCAGCAGAATGTAGACAACAGGCTGGCCCCAACCGCTGACGGTTCTGCGCGCCGACACGAACGATGCTCGCTTGGCCGGCTTGGTTGAATTGGTAGTGGTTGCGGTGGTCATCAGTCACCTGCCTCGTAATAAACCCAGCGCCTGGACATGCGGAACTGGAAGGCGGTAAGCGCCAGGACGATCAAAAACAGAACCCAGGCCATGGCCGAGGCATAGCCCATGTTCATGAACTTGAAGGCGTTGAAGAAAAGATACAGCACAAAGAAGAGGCTGCTGTAGGCCGGGCCGCCCTCGGTGGCGATATAGGCGGCGGTGAAAATGCGGAAGGCGGCGATAATGCCCAAAATCATGTTAAAGAAGATCGAAGGCGTCAGCATGGGCAACGTTACGCTGCGGAAGCGCTGAAGCGGGCCGGCCCCGTCAATAGCCGCCACCTCATACAGATCGCTGGGGATGGCCTGCAGGCCGGCCAGGAAGATGATCATTTGGCTGCCGCCGACGCTGCTCCACAGCCCCATGATGATCAGCGTGGGCTTCACCCACTGCGTGCTGCCCAGCCATGCAGGTCCCTGGATGCCGACCAACGACAGCATATAGTTGACCACGCCCACATCCGGCTGGAAGATCCAACGCCACAGAAGCACCGACGCCACTATCGGCGTGATCGAAGGCAGGAAGAAAAGCGTGCGAAACACCTTGGTGAAGCGCAGGCCCTGGTCCAAGAGCAGCGCCAACAACAGCGAAATGGTGATGGAGAAAGGTACGCTGAAGACAACGTAGTACAGCGTGTTGTACATCGACTTGGTGAAGAGTTTATCGTTCGTGAAGGCTTTAACGTAATTCTCAAAGCCGATAAAGACGGGCGGCGAAATGATCGTATAGGTGGTGAGGCTGAGGTAGAACGATATAAGCACCGGCCCGACGATCAGGAACAGAAAGCCGATGAACCACGGCGCGATGTAAAGATAGCCCTGGATGGCCTCGCGACGTCTGGCGGGCGACCAGCGCCGCCTAGGCTCAGCGGGCGGGGCTGATATGGGCGTAGAGGTGGCGGACAAAGGGAGTGCTCCTCTCTAACGTGGGCAACCCGGCCAGGCTTTGCCCCGCGGATTTCTCCGCGACACAGAGCCTGGCCGACCTCAATTACACACTACATGCAATGCTGCGGAAGTTCTCCGGCAACGCCCTATCGCTTAGGCGCGCGGCTGATCGAGAATAGCCTGCATCGACTCCTTGACGGATCCGATCACTTCTTCGACCCGCTTCTCGCCCAGCCACACGGGATCCAGCTCGTTCTGGGCGATCTGGAACAGTTCCTCGTAGCGGAAGTTGTTGGGCAGCACCAACGGCGCGATCGTCTTCATGATTTCGGCGAAGACGGCGTGCGGCTCGTAGGACATCAGGCTCGGGTCTTCCCACACGTCCGGCCGGCCGCCGGGCACCGAACCCAACTCGGCGATGTGAATGCCCGCTTCCTTGGTCGAGCACCACTTCATGAACTCCCAGGCTTCCTGCTTGACTTCGCTCTGGTTCAGGATGACGCTGCCGTCGAACTCGAACATGCCCTGGCTGCCATTGGGGCCCTTGGGCGCGGGGGCGACCATCCACTCGAAGTCGGTGACGAAGTTCTTGCCCCAGGACTGGCCCCAATAGCCGGCCTGAACCATAGCAACGCGGCCGGATGCCCACATCTGGTCCAGGCTTTCAGCCTGCGCCGGGGTCGGGGCAATCTTAAGGTCTTGGTAGAACTTTTCCCATTCCTTCAAACCCGCGACAGCCGGCTCCTGATCCACGATGCAGGTCACGCCTTCGGGGTCGATCCAGTCGCCGCCGAAGGAGCGGATGGGGATGACCATGCCGAAGTAGGTGGCCTCGGGCAGCCACGCCCAGCGGGTGACCTGATCGCCCTCCGTCTTGGTCAGGGCGATGGCGGCTTCGGCGAAGTCCTCATACGTCCAATCGGCGGTAGGTACGTCCAGGCCCTCTTCCTCGAAGGCGGTCTTATTGTAGAAGAGACCGATGCGGCCGGGGTGCACAATCCACGGCAGGCCGTACATCTGGCCCTCGAAGGTGCAGGCCTCGATCGCCACTGGATAGAAGGGGCTGAGGTCGTAGTTTTCGGCGGTGATGAAGTCGTCGATCGGGGCGTAGGTGCCGGCTACGGCATAGTTATAGTAGTTGTGGATGCTCGCCGTCCACATCGAGTCGCCGATCGTGCCGCCGACAATCATGGTGGCGATCTTCTGCAGGTATTCAGGGTTCTCGCCGGGGAAGTCCTCGATCACGACCTCGATGTCGGGATACTGCTCCATGAAGGCTGCAGCTTCCGCCTTGTAGAAGTCATCCTGGACGCCCGAGGTGCGGCAATGGAAGCGCACGACCGGTTTCTCGCCTGCCGGAGCGGCTTCGCCGCCCTCAGCCGGGGCCGCCGCCGGCGCAGCAGCCGGCGCACAGGCGGCGATGGCCGCGCCCGCCATCGACAGCGATGCGATCTGCAAAAACGTTCTGCGTGACAGTTTGTCTGACATGACTTGCTCCTCCACTCTTGGGTTGAAAACTAGACGGTTCTTACAACGCGACTCACGCAATTGCCGATTCTCTAAGCGGTTCGTTCGCCAAGCGCCTGTCATTCTGAAGCGAGCGTAAGCGAGCTGAAGAATCTCGTTGGTTCAGCGGTAGAGATGTTTCGCTCGATGACCCTCTGGGGGCAACATGACATCGTGCGTATTTGGCGATCAAGCCGCTAAGCCGGCGCCTCTCCCTGCCATTCAGCGGGCGAATGCGCCGGCAGACTACCCGACAGCTTTCTTGGCGATCTCGATCAGCGTGGCGATGTCTTCCCGGCCCTCTTCCAGCGGCGTGTCCGGCGTCTTGCCTTCCACAATGCACGTATGGAAGTGGATCAACTCTTCTTTGAAGGCCTCCAGATAGGACGCTTCGGTGCGCACCTCCTGATAGACGCCGCCCTCCATGCGCCATTCTTCGACCACGGTGGGGGCGTTCTTGAGGAAGGGGCTAGGGAACTGGATGCTTACAACGCGATCGCCGGAATAAACCGTCAACGACTCGTCGAACTTGCGCAACTTGGGCATGATGCCGGTATAGAACATGCAGCGCAGATCGCCGGGGTAGGCGAACATGGCGGCGATGCCCAGGCCGTTATCCCAGATGTCGGCGGCGATGACGCGTTCGGGCAGGCCGACCGCGCCGTGCAAGATGGTCATGTCGTGGGTGCTGAGGCCGAGCATCAGCCCGTAGGCGCGCATGATGCTCTCCGGCTGTTGGCCGATGGCGACCTGCAAGCTGGAAACCTGTTCCTGTTGGGCGCGCTGCAAGACCGCCGGGTCCGCATCGTCGACGCGGATCAGGTCGTAATGGGCCAGAAACATATCATTCGGCCCGATCACGTCGTGGAGATCGATCAGGTGCGGCCGTTCGAGCGTGCGGATGGCGGCCTGCCCGATGCGATAGCCGGGGTCATAGCGCTTGTGATAGGCCACCATGCCCACGATGCCGCCGGCGCGCGCCGTGTCGATCAGCTCGTCGGCTTCGGCCAGATTGTTGCACATGGGCTTCTCGACCAGGATGTGCTTGCCGGCGCGGGCGGCGTCGATGGCGGGCCGGGCGTGGTTCGGAGTCAACACGAGCACAGCGTCCAGGTCCGCCTTGTCCAACATGTCGCGATGGTCTGTATAAGTTTGAGAGACGCCGTACTTGGCGGCGACGGCGCGCACGGTTCCCGGCGAGATGTCACAGAGGGCGGCGACTTCAAATCTGTCCGAAAGCTCCCGGAGATGCGGCAGGTGCATCGTCTGGGCAATCATGCCTGTGCCGATTAGGCCGACCCGTACTTTAGGCTGAGACATTGCTGAAGGTCCTTCACAATTGGAGGGATGCGATTCGGTGCATTATGCGGGTGATGACGTCCATTTTAGCACATATGTGGCGCGAGGCAACTTTATTCATTGGATTGACAAAGTCCGCGTCGCGATTCGGGAGCAGCGCGGTCACAAGTTAGCAGCCCGCTGCGGGCGGGATCGGACCCGCTGGTCAGCCTGGGACGCCTTGAACCTAGGCCTATATATGATTCGCGCCCGGCGCATGATCGGGCCGTCGCGCCGCGGCCCGCCCGCGCTCAGTACAGCCTCTCCGGGTCCAGTATGTTGTTGAGCGGCTCCCCGTTCAGGAAGCGGCGCAGGTTGGCGCAGAACAAGTTTGTAATTCGCTCGTTTTCGCGGTCGCTGGTGCTGGCGGAGTGCGGGCTGATGAGCACGTTGGGCATGTCCCACAAGGGGCTGGAAGCCGGCAGCGGCTCTTCGGCAAACACGTCGAGCGCGGCTCCGCCCAGATGGCCGGATCGCAGCGCTTCGATCATGTCCGGCTCGTTGATCTCGGCGCCGCGGGCGATGTTGATGATCACCGCGCCCTTGGGCATCAGCGCCAGTTCGCGCGCCGCGATCAGGTTTTCGGTCTCATAGGTGTGCGGCGCACACAGCACCAGGAATTCGGCCTGCCGCAGCACCTTGTCCAGGTCAGGCGGGCTGTACAGTTCATCCAGGCTGAGCGAGCGCGGGTCGATGCCGTCGATCTGGCGTTTGGTGCCGACGATGCGCAGGCCAAAGGGCCGCGACATGCGCGCCACGTCCGCGCCGATGTGGCCCATGCCGATGATGCCCAGCGTGCGCCCGGCCAGGTCGGTGCCGGCTAGACGCTCCCAGTGTTTGCGCGCCTGCTGCTCTTGGATGCGGAAGATGTTGCGGCTGAACATGAGCATGACCATGATCACGAATTCCGACAGCGGGCGCGCATGGACGCCGCTGGCGGTGGTGATCACGGTGTTGGGCATGCGCTCGGCATAGCCCATGCGGTGCACCAGTTGGCCGATGCCCGCCCCGCTCGCCTGGATCCAGCGTACGTTGGGCGCCAGGTCGGGCAGATCGGTCAAGTTGGTGTAGTCGAAATCGAAGAGGATGTCAGCCTTGGCGAGCAGGGCGCGCCAGGCGGCTTCCTGCTCCGGGGTGCGGGGCGCGACCTTGCCCACGTGATCCGCCGGATAGCGCGGCTGGGGCAGCAGTTCGGGCGTATAAACGACGCGCAGGCGCTCGTCCACGGCGCGAATGCGTTCGACGTGCCCAGGTTCGAGATAGCTGGCGATGAGCACCGTGTAGGTTGGTTGTTCGTTTGGCATCAGTCTAGCCTCCTGTAGGTTGAGGGGCGAAGACGGGTTCCAGAACCCCCGAGAGTCGAGGTTCCCGGCGGCAAATTCCGCCCCGCCGGTCGCGGATCGAACAGAACGGCGATTTACGGTTGCAGCCGGCGCTTGCCGCTAAAGCATGCAGCCGGCGCTTACATACACTTACATACAAACGAATATACGGTTAGGCGCGCCGCCGAACAAAGCCGGCTGCAGCACGGGGCCGGACCGCGGTTCGCCCATCGAAACGGCCGCGTCCCGGCGCCTAGTTGCACTAGTTGCAAAGGTCATAACCGCTTTCGATCAACTCCTTTAAGCGCTGCGTGAAGCGCGCGGCCGGCGCCCCATCGATAATATCATGATCGAAACTGACGGTGACGCTCAGATATTCGCGCACTTGTATTCGCTCCTCTACAACGCCAGGCTTTTTGACGATGCCGCCCAGGGTTAGCTGGAGGGTGTGGTTGGATGTCGGAATGGCCCAGCCGCCGCCATCGCCGAACATCCCCACAGCGGTCATCATCACGGTGCCGTAATATTCCTTGAGCAAATGCGGATTCTTGAAAAGCGCCCAATAGAACAGCCGCCGGACGAAACCGGGCAGCAAGACAAACCAATCGATGAACTTCGCTTCACGGCTGCTTTTGTGTTCCCGCTGGAACGCCCGGATTTCCCCGTGAATATCGAGAAAGGTCTTTTTGTTCACAGATCTGAGAATATGCGGACGGATCGTCTTCTTCCCATCCGCCTCGACCTCGAACAACGTGTTCACGTCTACGTCATCGAACAGGATCAGCCGGTTGCGCCAGTCCCGATAGGCGTGCATGCGCTTGTTCATGTCGATCGCCTGCGCCAGGCAGGTAATGATAAACGCCGTAAACGAGAGGGTCTCGCCGGTCTGGAGCTTGTGTTGGCGAATCGCCTCACGGGCTAGGGTGACATCGAACTCCACCAGGCCATGCACCGTATGCTTTTGGCGCGCCATCCGCCCGCCGTCAACCATCGGCAGCCGAATTCTGGGAAAGGGCAATACGGTATAGGCTTCGGGCTTGCTCATACTTCCGGTTCGCTTTCCCCTGACCTCGGTTCGCCAAAGATTTGCTTGACGATGTTCACCGCGTTGGCTACGCCGTTTTCGGCGCGAATGGCTGCGCCGCATGCATTGGCGCGCTGCCGCATGTCGGGATCGGTGACGGCAAGACGGATAGCGCCGGCGAGACGGTCAGCGGTCAGGCGCTTATGCGGTATGGGGCCGGGCCCCAGACCTAACGCTTTGATCCGTGCGCCCCAGAAGGGCTGATCGAAGACAAAAGGGACAACCACATTGGGCGTGCCGGCGCGCAGTCCTTCCGCCGTCGTGCCGGCGCCGCCATGATGCACCACGGCTGCCATGCGCGGGAATAGCCAACTGTGGGGGGCGGCGTCCGTCACAAACACATTATCAGGCGTCGATGCAGTGCGCAGACCGCCCCATCCCGTCAGCAGCAGTCCCCGTTGGCCGCTTTTGGCGAGCGCCTCGATGATGAGCCCGGCAAGACGCTCCGGGCTGCGACCGGCCATGCTCCCGAATCCGATATAGACAGGCGGATCGCCCGCCGCCAAAAAAGCGCTTAGTTGCGGCGACGGCTGCCAGTCTGCCTGGTCGTCTAGAAAAAAGTAGCCGGTGACGTGTACGCCGGCCGGCCAATCTGCGGGATGGGGGATGACGTTCGGGCTGTACGCGCTCAGCAGCGGCGTCGACCGGAAGGCGCGGTAGTGACCGGCGGCGGAACGGGTCGATAACCCCAGCCGCCGCCTGAAATCCTTCACGAAAGGGCGGTGCCACAGCCAGATCACCGCAAGCATTGCCAGACCCGACAGGTAGTTGTGTGCGCCGCCTAAGTCTTTTTGGATAGGCCATGACGGCGCAGCGAACGCCCGCGTCGGCAGCAGGGGCGTCGGCTCCATGTTGATAATCGCAATGCCCAATGCTTCGGCGATGGCGCGCCCGAAAGCGCCAAACACGCCCAAACAGATGAGCGCGTCCGCATCGCGACATGCGGCGTAAGCGTCCTCTGCCATCGTCATAATGACCGGCGCGATCATGGTGCGCATCGCTCGAATCGACTTGAGCGGGTTCGCGCCGCCCGTCTCCATAAAGCTCCGCCCAGTATCGCTCGCCATGATCTGCTGGACGTCCCCGCGCAAGGGATAAAAGCCCACTTCGTATTTGCGGGCGAAACCGGCGAAGTCTTCGGGCGCGGCCAAACGCACTCGGTATCCGGCTCGCTGTAATCCTCTGCTCAAGGCGACGCAAGGTTGGATGTCGCCCCGTGAACCTGCGGCGAAGACTGTAATTTTCATTTATTCGCGATAGTGCGCGCCGCGGCTCTGTTTGTTCTGCCAGGCGGCGTCGGCCACGACAATGGCTGCGCGTGCGGCGTTGCGCAGCCCAATCAGCTCGTCGGTGAGCCGCGTCTTGCGGTAGAAGCGCTCGATCTCGAAGTTAAGCTGGCGCAGCTCGCGGGTGGCGCGGGCCAGCCGGTGCTCGGTGCGCACCAGGCCCACGTAGTTCCACATGATGTGCTTGATCGAACTCATGTCCTGGCTGATGAGCGCGGGGTCGGGGTCATACTCGCCGGTATCCTGCCAGGGCGGAACGTCGGCCAGAGCGTGCAAGTGCGCGGCGGGCAGTTGCTCCAGGATGTGACGCGCGGCGCGCTCGCCGTAGACCACGCCCTCTAGCAGCGAGGTGCTGGCGAGGCGATTAGCCCCGTGCAAGCCGGTGCACGAGACCTCGCCCACGGCATAGAGGTGCTGATGCGTGGTCTGGCCCCAGTCATCGACCCAGACGCCGCCACAGAAGTAGTGCGCCGCCGGCACGACAGGCACGAGATCGCGCGTGATGTCCACGCCATATTCCAGACAGCGGGCGCGGATGGTGGGGAAGTGCGACAGAATCTCTTCCTGCGGCACATAGGTGCGCAGATCCAGATAAACGTTGGGGACGTCGTGCTTGAGCATCTCGCGGTGGATGCCGCGCGCCACCACGTCGCGCGGGGCGAGGTCCTTCCATTCCGGCGCATAATGCTGCATGAACGGTTCGCCGGCGGCGTCGACCAGGCGCGCGCCTGCGCCGCGCACCGCCTCGGAGATGAGAAAGCGAGCCGCTTGGCGGCTGTAGAAACAGGTAGGATGGAACTGCACATATTCGGCGTTGATGATGCGCACGCCCGCGCGCCAGGCCATGCCGATGCCGTCCCCGCGCGAGCCGGGCGGGTTGGTCGTGCGCAAGAAGATCTGCCCCAGCCCGCCGCTGGCAAGAACGGTCTTGCGCGCAAGGATGCGGCGCACGCGCCCGGCGCGCTGGTCGAAGACGTAAGCGCCGATGCACGAACGGTCGTCGTAGACCGCCAGCCGGTTGAGCGCGTGATGTGACGGAGTGAGCAGGTCTACCGCGGTGTGTTGGGTAAGCAGCGTGATGTTGGCATGGCCGCGCACCGCGTTGAGCAGCGCCAGTTCGATAGCCTTGCCGGTGGCGTCGGCGGCGTGGATGATGCGCGGGAGCGTGTGGCCGCCTTCGAGGGCCAGCGAAAGATCGCCGTCCGCGCTGCGGTCGAAGGGAACGTCGACGCGCTCCAGCAGGATGCGGCGCAGGGCGTCCGGCCCGTTTTCCGCCACGATGCGCACCGCGCGCGGGTTGCAGTGACCGTCTCCGGCGCGCAGGATGTCTTCGGCCAAGAGCGCGGGCGAGTCATCTTCGCCCTTGTAGATGATCCCGCCCTGCGCCCAATAGGTGTTGGTGTCTTCCGGCTCGGCGGCGCGCGTGACGACCGTGACGCCGACGCCGGCGTCGGCGAGGACGAGCGCAGCGGTCGCCCCGGCGATGCCGCTGCCGATGATGAGGACGTCGGTTTCCAGATGCTCGGCCATATCTGCGTGTCCGCGTGTGCGTTCGAAGTTCAGGGATTCAGCAATGCGTTGATGGACGGGGGCGTCATCTGTCGCATACGTTACCACAGAGGGCGGATTGATGCCAGACGCCCAAAAACGGACGGGCAGGCTTCGCGCGGGTTGAGCGCATCGGTTTTGTGCGCTTGGCGGTAGGGGTATAATGAGAGGCAAGCGGATTCTCTACGGCCGGCGCATGAACGCCTGTGCGTCGCGCTGACCGGCAGCGCATCTTATACCCATTAGGCCGATTTAGGCAACCGAGCAGAATAGGAGACCTCTATGACAGGCATGCTGCACCACCTTATCCGGGCGCGGTTCCCAGCGCTCGCACCGGTTGCCGCAGGCGTTGATGCCGCGCCCGCGCCGAGCGAGGCTCCTGGTTGGATGATGTTCGCCGACTCCGGCGACAAAGAGACCGTGCGCGTGAGGAGACGGCGTCGCCCTACGTCCGCGCCGGGCGAGCGCGAGCGGGCCGACGCGCCGCGTCGCGACGAGGGCGGCGGCGCTGCCCGTCCGCCGTCATCGGGCGGGTTCGGCGGCCCCTCAGACGGTTCGCCCATACCGGGCGGAGGAATGCCGGGCGGCAAGCTGTCGCTGCCCATGATCTTGCTGCTGGTCGTCGTGATGGCCGCCCTCTTCCTGTTTAACCGAGGCGGAGACGGCGGCGGAGCGGGCGAGATGGTCGATCTGGCCGCCACGCAGATCGCCGCCCAGCAGCCCGCCGCCCCTCAAGCCGCACAGCCCCAAGCTGCGCCGACGCGCGCCCCCACATCCGCCCCGGTTGCCGCGGCGACCGCGGCGCCCGGCGAAAAGTGGCTGATCATGCTCTATCAGGACGCGGATGACAAGGTGCTGGAGCAGGACATCTTTCTCGACCTCAACGAGGCCGAGCGGGCCGGCTCCACCGATGCCGTGCAGATCGTCAGCCAACTCGACCGTTACCGCGGCGGCTTCAGCGGCGACGGCGACTGGACGTCGACCAAGCGCTTCTACGTCACGCAAGATAACGACCTGAACGCGATTCGCTCGCAAGAGATCGCCGACCTGGGCGAGGTCAACATGGCGGACGGTCAGGCGCTGGTCGACTTTGCGACCTGGGCCATCGAGACCTATCCCGCCGACAAATATGCGCTGATCCTGTCGGACCACGGCATGGGCTGGCCCGGCGGTTGGAGCGACCCGACTGCAACCGGCGCCTACGCAGCCGAAGTTCCGCTGGAGCAGCGCCTGGGCGACCACCTCTTCCTCGACGAACTGGACGAGGCCTTGGGCGAAATTCGCCGGCGCACCGGGCTGGACAAGTTCGAGTTGATCGGGATGGACGCCTGCCTGATGGGCCACCTGGAGGTGTTCAGCGCGCTGGAGCCGCACGCGCGCTATGCCGTGGCTTCGCAAGAGACCGAACCGGCCCTGGGCTGGGCCTACGCCAGTTTCCTCAACGAGTTGCACAAGAACCCCAATGTCAGCGGCGCAGAGTTGAGCCGCTACATCATCGACACCTACATTGAGGACGACCAGCGCATCGTCGACGACCAGGCGCGCCTGGAGTTCGTCAGCGGCGGGCGCGGCCTCTTCAACTTCCAAGCCCCGTCGGCGGCGCAGTTGGCGAACCAGTTGAGCGCAAATATCACGCTCTCCGCGGTCGATCTGTCCGCCCTGCCCGAACTGATGGACAGCCTGAACGCCCTGGCCTATGAGATGCAGCAGGCGAGCCAGAAGCCGGTGGCGCAGGCGCGCAGCTACGCGCAGTCGTTTACCAGCATCTTCGGCAGCCAGGTCCCCGCTTCCTACATCGACCTGGGCAACTTCGCCCAACTGGCGGCGCAGTCGACACGGGATGGGGCGGTCGTAGACGCGGCGAACAATTTGGCGAACGCCTTGGGCAAGACGGTGATCGCGGAGCGGCACGGCCAGGGCAAGCCCGGCGCCACCGGCGTCTCGGTCTACTTCCCCAATTCGCAGCTCTACAACAACCCGGTCAGCGGCTACCCGTCGTACCTGGGGCTGGCGACCCGCTTCGCGCAGGGGTCGCTGTGGGATGAGTACCTGGCCTTCCACTACACGGGCCGACCCTTCGACGCGGCGGAACGGAACGTGACTCTGCCGGCAGAGGGTGCGGCCGTGCGCGGGCCGGCGGCGGGCGGCATCCAGCTCTCGGCCATCACCGCGTCGAGCCAGACCGCGGCCCCAGGCCGGCCCGTGCTGCTCAGCGTGGACATCACCGGCGAAAACGTGGGCTATGTCAAGCTGTTCGCCGGCTATTATGACCAAGCCGCCAACGCCATCAACCTGACCGACCAGGACTATCTGGAGAGCGGCGACACGCGCGAAGTCGACGGCGTCTACTATCCGGTATGGCCCGAAGGCGAGTTCACGCTGGAGTTTGAGTGGGAGCCGCTTGTCTTCGCCATCGACGACGGCACGCAGCAGGCGGTGACGATGTTCCAGCCGCAGAGCTACGGCGCTACATGGGAGGATGCGATCTACACGGTGGACGGCATCTATACCTATGGCGACGGCGAGCAGCGCTCTGCACAGCTTTACTTCCGCAACGGCGCGCTGCACCAAGTCTTCGGCTTCACAGGCGAGGGCATGACCGGCGCGCCGCGCGAGATCCTGCCCGAACCGGGCGACGCCTTCACCGTGCTCGAACAGTGGCTCGACCTGGGCGCGGACGGCGCAGCCACGCCCGCCGCCGAGACCGGCCCCACGCTCACCTTCAGCGACCAGCCCTTTACCTGGGTTGATATGAATGCAGCCGCCGGCGTCTACGTGGTCGGCTTCATCGTCGAGGACCTCGACGGCAACCAGTACCCGGCCTACACGCAGATCACGGTGGAATAGAGCGCTAGGCTGCCAAGACGGAGCGTTCCGTTGAGGCAACCGCTTGGGCAATCCCCGCCCAGAAAGCTTAAAGCTTTCTGGGCGGCGTTATGATTTCTCTTCCCGCACCATCGAAAGGCCCGTCATGACTGACCTTGCACACGCCCGCGTTGATGTCCATGTAAACCGGCACATGCCGCTGCGCCGCATCTGGCGCTACGTGGGCTACGACGAACCGAACTACACCTACACGCCCAACGGCCGCGAACTGCTCGGCAAGCTGGGTCGCCTGGCCGACGCGCCCTATTACGTACGCTGCCACTTCCTGCTCTGCTCCGGCGACGGCGCGGGGCGGCTCAAGTGGGGATCGACCAACGTCTACACCGAAGACGAAGCGGGGAACCCGGTCTATGACTGGACGCTGATCGACCGCATCCTGGACACCTATCTGGAAACCGGCCACGTGCCTTTTGTGGAGATCGGCTTCATGCCGCAAGCGCTGTCGACCGCGCCGGAGGGCGTGCGCTACGACGACCCGCGCCACGGCGGCTGGCGCTATCCCCCGCGCGACATGGGGCGCTGGCTGGAACTGGTGCGCAACCTAGCGGAGCACTGTCTGGCGCGCTACGGCATGGCCGAGGTGAGCCGCTGGTACTGGGAGTTGTGGAACGAGCCGGATATCTTCTACTGGACGGGCGGCGTCGAGGAGTACTGCCGTCTCTATGACTATACCGAAGCCGGTCTGCACGCCGCGCTGCCGCAAGCGCTGCTCGGCGGGCCGGCGACGACCAGCGGCATGGAGCGCCCGGAATCGAGCGCGTTTCTGCGCGCCTTTCTGGAACACTGCACACAGGGCGTCAACGCCGTGTCGGGCCGGCGCGGCACGCGGCTGGACTATATCAGCTTTCACGCCAAAGGCGGCGGCTATACGGCCAACGCCGGAGCCGCCAAGTTGACCCCCACGCTCTACACGCTGACGGGCAACGTAGCCGCCGGCCTGGAGGTGATCGCGGACTTCCCCGAACTGCGCGGCCTGGAGGTCGTGCTTTCCGAATGCGACCCGGACGGCTGGGCCGCGGGCGCCATCCGCGACAACCCCAACCTGTTCTATCGCAACACCGAATACTACGCCAGTTATGTCGCCGGCGCCGCCTGCAAGCTAATAGACCTCAGGGCGGCCAACGATTCCGGCGCGGCGGTGCGCGTCGACGCCATGCTGACGTGGGCCTTCCAGTTCGAGAACGAGGAGTTCTTCGCCGGGCTGCGCACACTGAGCACCAACGGCGTCGACAAGCCGGTGCTGAACGTGTTCCGCCTGCTGGCGCGGCTGGGGGGCATGCGGCTGCACCTGGCGAGCGACGCCGCCCGCGACCCGCGACAACATCCCGGCGGCGACGCGGCAGACGCCCCGCCCGATGTCTGCGGGATCGCCGCCGTCGACGGAACGGGCCGCATCCAGGTGCTGCTGTGCAGCCATCACGACGACTGGGACGTGACGACGCGCACCGCAGTGGAAACGGCGCTCTCCGGCATCCCAGCCGGCGCCCGCTATGCGGTTACGGCCTCGACGGTGGACGCGACGCACAGCAACGCACACACGGCGTGGGTCGAACTGGGCCGCCCGCAGTCGCCCGACGCCGGGCAACTGGCCGCGTTGCTGAACGCGGCGCGGCTGGAGACGGAGAGCCTGGGTGAATGGTCCGCTGCCGATAGGCCGCTGTCGCTGGAGATGGCTGCGCACAGCGTCTGCCTGCTCGAATACACGCCGTTATAGCGGGCGCGGGCCGGCGAAAACAAGGTTGCATCCCCCGTCTAGAGCGTTATACTTGAAGCCGTGCGGATGTTGGCCGTTGCTTGTACGCTGCGTTAGAACTATCAGTTAGTGGTTTGATCGCCAAGTACGCGCACTGTCATGCTGAGCGTAGCGAAGCATCTCGACCTCTGGTGCAATGAGATTCTTCAGCTCGCTAACGTTCGCTTCAGAATGACAGGCGCTTGGCGATCAAACCAGGTAGAACTCTGAGACTGCGGATAGGAACGCTAGACAGGAACAGGCCCCCGTATTCAGAAGCGAGGAGGGACGCATGGCAAAGTATCTGGTCCAAGCAAGCTACACACAGGCAGGGTTGCAGGGTCTAATCAGGGATGGCGGCTCCAAAAGGCGATCCGTCGTCGAACGCATGATCGAAGCGTTGGGCGGACGCATGGAGTCCTTCTACTATGCCTTCGGAAAAACGGATCTGTACTTTGTCGCAGAGATGCCGGACAACGCAGACGTTGCGGCGCTGTCGCTGGCCATTACGGCGGGCGGCGGCGCCTCCGCCCATGTGACCGTGCTGCTCACGCCGGAAGAACTGGACGCCGCAGCCAAGAAGACCGTGGCCTACACCCCGCCTGGGCAATAGGCCCCGCATATCTCCCATACGCAACGCCTTCGCGCCCCAACATGCAGCGTCGCAACAGGAGCGAACGCGGTGAGCGCAAAGAACAATCCACGAGCGCCGCAAGAGGCGACTGCGCAAAGAGCCATCGTCATCCATGCCGCCTACGAGCTATTCGTCCTGGCGATGGCCTTTGTCTCGTTGCTGAACGCCGTCCTGCTGCTCATGCCCATCTCCGGCGAAGCGCGCAAGATCGTCGGCGTCTTCATCCTCAGCATCAGCGTTTTTCTCTTGCTCGATGCGGTCGTTCGCCTTGGGCGCGCGCCGGACAAACGCCGACATTTTGTGACCTACTATGGCTGGCTGATGTGGCTGGGCTCGCTGCCGGTTCCGTTTTTCAGCCTGGCGCGGCTGGTCGCAGATTGGCTGGCATTGCGCAAACTGCGCAGGGCCGACTACTGGGCGATGGGGCAGGTAGTTGTACAGCGGCGGGCGCAATCCACGTTTTTGGCGGTCATCTGGATTGCGACGGTCGTCTATGAGGCGGGGGCGCTGCTTGTCCTGACTGCTGAACAAAACTCGGCTAACGCCAACATCATTACAGCCGGCGACGCGCTCTGGTGGGGAGTGGTAACAATCGCCACGGTCGGCTACGGCGACACCTATCCGACGACCGTTCACGGCCGGCTGATTGGAGCGGGGCTGATCGTGGTCGGCGTGGGCTTCTTCACGAGCGTTACCAGTTTCCTGGCGCATTGGTTCCTGGCGCAGCGCCCGCAAATCAAAGGCGCGCGGCCCGCGCCGCCGGGCGACGGCTCCCTACAAGCGCAGATTGAAGAAATTCGGGCAATGCTCGCCGGTCTGGAAGAATCAAATCGCGGCGTGATCGAAGAGGCGACGAAGCGGTTGGATGACCTGGAGAGCGGGCTGGCACGAGCGGGGATGAGGACCTCGGCCGGCGAGACGCCCCCGGAACAACAAGAGCGGCGCTAGGCTGTCGGGACGCATACGGCATGTGCGTCTACAGCCTAGCGCCGCAGGTCTTTGCTCAGGCCAGGCGGCTAGAGAACAGTGCGCTGCCGCCAAAGGCAAACAGGATCAGCGTGACTACCGTCAAGATCAGCAGCGGCGAAGTCGCCCCGCCCGAAGCCGGCAGGACCGGCGGCGCGGCCGAGAACTCCGCCATGACGACGTTTTCTCCGATGGTGATCGGGACATCATCCCCTGGGAACTCGAAAACGCCAGGCTCGCCGGCATCGACATGCAGCATGGCGTGCAAGATTGGCGTGACCGCTTCTTGCTCTACCTCTACGACCACCTGAACATTTTCACCGGCGACAAGCGGCGCATAGCCGATGACAGGGCCGGGATTGCCCGCGTCGTCGGCATGGATCACCGCCCACGCCGGCCCCTCGACCGTGGCCTTGGCAATGATGACCGCGCCGTCCACGACGCCGTCATCATCGACCTGAACATCGGGCGTAAAAGTCTGGGCAGCGACAACCGATCCAAGTGCAAACAGCAAGCCGAGCGAGACGACTAGGCTGAAAAAGAAGCGAGAACGCATGGCATATCCTCCTCGGAGACATGTCCAGTGATTGTGCGGACAATCCGCACCCGGAGCGTCACCTTAGCATCTTGAGCCAAGTTTGGCAAACATCGTCGCGCCGCCGGGCAGGAATGCCGCGCGGCGAGGCTCTACACCTCCGCTTCTTGGGCCAGGCGTTCGGGGTCGAGGATGACGATGCGATGGCGGTCGAACTCGATGACGCCGTCGGCGGCGAGGCCGCGCAAAGCGCGCCCCACGACTTCGCGCACGGTCCCCAGCCGGCCGGCCATCTCCTCCTGCGTGAGGAGACGCGGCACTTCGTCCGTCTCCGCGGCCCGCGCCTGCGCGAGGAGCAGATGGGCGAGGCGGCTGCGCACGCTGCGCATCGAGAGGTCTTCGACCAGGCCGAGCAGGTAGCGGGCGCGCCGCGCCAGGCTTTCGATCAACGCCCACGCCAGTTCCGGGTAAGAAGCGGCCAAGCGATGAAGGTCATCCCGCCGGATGCGCCAGACGACCGCATCGGTATGCGCAATAGCGCTGGCCGGGTTCGCCCCGCCGTCGAGCGAAGCCACGTCGTTGAAGGTGTCGCCGCGGTGCAAAAGATGCAAGATGTGCTCGCGGCCGTCTTTGGCAAAGCGGGTGACCTTCACCACGCCGCTCTCGATCAGGAAGAGGCCGGCGCACGGATCGCCCTCGTTGAAGATCAATTCGCCGGCGACGAAGCGCCTGGGCATGGCAACTGCGGCCAACGCCTGCACGATCTCCGCCTGCAGCCCTTCTAAATAAGGGACTGCGGCCCAGAGGGCGGTAATCTCGTCGGAAGGAAGGCTGTCGGCGGCGATAGAAGGGATGCGGCTCTGTGTCATGACCTGGCGCGCTTGGTGCATAGGTATGGCGGACGTTAATGCCGCCATTATACACCACACGGCAACCGCATCCCCGGCCGCGTCTCTCACCGGGTGCGTTCCAGCATTTCGGCCAACTCGCCGCGCTTATGCGCCCGGCGGCTTGATGCGCGGCCAGGCATGGAGCGCAAAGGCGATGACGGCTAGGGCTTCGAGCACGCGCCCCGTCCATCCCCAGCCCGCCAGGCTGCCCAGCCACGGGTCCAGCGTAACCAGCCAGATGCCGGCGTTGAGCAGCGCATAGGCCAGCCAGGCCAGCCGCACATTGCCGCGTTTGGTGCGAAAGCGGGGCAAAATCCAAAAGGCGACGCCAAAAGCAAGCTGCAGCGTCCAGCCCAAAAGCAAAAACTCGATATGGGCAGGCAACAGCGCCCACAGCGCCGGGTGGCTGGGGACGCCCTTCTGCCACAGCATGAGCATGCCGAAGGTCAGACCCAATGCCAGATAGACCAACGCCGTGCGGACATACCAGACGCTCAGGCCGGGCATGTCAGTGCTCCTTGATGCGCGGCCAGGCGTTCGCCACAAAGGCCATGCCGCCCAACCATTGCAGCACGGCCGACAGGGCCAACGCCCACCCCCAGGCGACGTGCGGCTGCATGGCGTGCAACGGCTCCGTCACGACGCGCAACGCCAGGCCGGCGTTCAGCAGCCAATAGGCGGACCAGGCCAGCGCTTCGTTGCCGCGCGGCTGCTCGCGCGTGTACTTGGGGAACATCCAGTAGCCGACGCCGATGATGAGTTGCAGCACCCAACCCGCCATGAACAGGTGGAAATAGACCGGCGTCAGATAGGCGAAGAAGGCGGGCAGCGCCTCTGAGGGCGGCAAGCTGCGCGCCAGGCCGGCGAGCAACGCCAGCGCCAGATAGACGAGCGAAGTCTTGATGAACAGCCGGGTGAGGGGCGGCATGGCTAACGCTCCTTGGCCGCGCCCGCTGAGGTAGTTGCGCCCATGCGGGTCTGTAAAACGGCCGCGGCGGTGCTGAGCAGGAAGAGCAGCAGCACGACGGCGTTGAGCACGCCGCTCCATGTGCGCAGCGCCGGGTTGAGCAGCAGGTCGCCTGCCACGCGCAGGGCTAACGTCACGTGCAACAGCGCCAGGTGGACGTAGAAGCGCGGCCGGTAGTCGAGGCGAATCTGCAGGATGGCGGGAAAGACGATCAGCGCGTGCCCGAAGATCATGGCAAAGACGAAGCCGAGGAAGATGCTATGCAGCATGGCGTCGTAGGCCATGCCCGCGCTAACGCCGCCATAGCGCAGCGCCAACAGCCCGCCCACGACAAGCCACGCATAGCCGGAAAGCAGACAGATCGCCACGAAGCGCGCCTGCCCGCCGGCGCGCAGCCGTCGCCAGGCGATGTCGTAGCGCAACAGCCACGAGGCCAGCGCGATCATGCCCGCGCCGGCAATCCGCACGCCCAGCGCCAAATCCGCGGCGGAGATGACCAAACCGAGGCCGAAGAGCAGCGCCGCCGCCAAGAACAGCCGTTGCGCTGTAGTTGAGAGGCGCAACATGCGACTCAGTTCCAGGCGTTCGCCTGCAATAGTCAGAATCATGAAGCCGGCCCACCACATGACGACGTTGGGGATGCTGTAGCCGGACAGCCACAGCAGGTTGCCGCCCAGCCAGGCGACCGCGCCGGAGACAAGCACGCCGCCGTACAGCGTCGGGTGAAGACGCCACAACTTCGCCATGATGGCGACAAGCAGGGCGCTGCCTACCGCGATCAACAGCGGCCCGGCCCATTGCAGGGGGTAAATCGTCGCCAGCAGAGCGCCGATTGCCGCCGCAGCCGGGGCTGCGTAGGTCCAGGCGCGGTTGAGCGCGACGGCGCGCTCCAGGCAAATCAGCGCGCCCAGGAAGCCGCCTACCATCAGCGGGCCGTGCGTCATGGGCAACAGCCGCGGCAGCGTAGGCCAGGCCAAGCCGAAGCGCAGCAGCCCGGCCCACACGCCTGCGGTCAGCGCGGCCAGCGCCGCGACCAGCATCAGCCGGCGCAGGATGGGAATGACGCGGACTTTCGGCTTGCCCTGCGTGCGCCCTAGGGACGTTCCTGGGCCGGCGGCAGGATGGGCGGCGCTATGCTTCATCGATCAGCAGCAGCAACATGACTGCGTTCGTTTTTGCGGCGATGCTGTGCGGCAGGTTCGCCGGCATGTCTACGAACGCGCCCGCGCTCGCCTCGTGCGTGTCCGCGCCCAGGGTGAGTTGCGCCTCGCCGCTCACAACATGTAGCAAGGCGCGCTTGGTGGAGGTGTGCTCGGTCAGCACTTGCCCGGCCGCGAAGCCGAATAGCGTGGCGTTGACGCGGCCATCGCTGAACAAGGTGCGGCTGATGATGCTGTCCGGCGGGATGTCCGGCAACTCAGCGTGCAGATCGGCGAGATAGCGGTAGGCCGCGGGTGATTGATCAGAAGACATGGTGCGATTCCGTTCTATGGCTATTGGCGAAAATTGTTCTTGCGCACTGGGCTATACGCCCCATTCTAAGCCGCATCTACTCGTGAATCGAGCGGATGTAGGCGATGATGTCCATCAACTGCTCGTCGGTCAGGGCCGGATTGCCGCCTTTGGGGGGCATGAGCACGCCGGTGGTGTTGAGCGGGTCATCCGGCGCGCGCCCGGTTTCGATAAACGCCAGCAGTTCAGCATCCGTCTTTTCGGCAATGAACTCGCTGTGGGTCATGTCCTTACCCAGGCCGGTGACGCCTTTGCCTTCCGGGCCGTGGCAGGCGCTGCAGGTAGACACGAACAGATCTTTCCCGGCTGCCGCATCGCCGGCAGACTCCTCAACGGGCGCGGCTGCTTCAACCGCGGCGGCTTGCGGCTCCGGCGCGGGGGCCGGCTCCTCCTTGCCGCCGCAAGCGGCGAGGGCCAATGCCAACGCCATCACCATCACAGCCACAAAATACCGTTTCATGCACACTGCTCCTTATCTAGCGCGTCTTGTCCAGCGCGTCCTGTCCAGCGTCTCGATGATTGTTCAAACACGCCGGTTGCAATACGAGTTTCATTTTGGCTCCGCTCCCTTGCCGGCAGACGGCCGTGGGGCGGATTTGGGTCGGGGGGACGCGAACACGATCCTATACGGCAACGAGATGGCATTCTCCGGACATTGGTCTTCGCAGACGGCGCAATACG
>CAZYSJ010000025.1:10805-41729 GCA_964649875.1 uncultured Caldilineaceae bacterium | reverse complement strand
AGGCCGAAGACGTCGAAGACGCGCCGGGTGAGCGGCTCGAAGTCGGGCGGCGCGGCGCGCAGACGCTCGCGCAGCAGCGGATAGAGGTCCTCGCCCGTGCGCCGGTCGTGTACGTCCAGCACCCAGGTGAAGTGGTTCAGCCCGGCGGCCCTCACCTCGATGCGCGGCACGGCCTGCTTGATAATGCTGTGCATGTTGGGGATGTACTTGGGGTCGGCGTCGGAACTGATGCGACCGGGCGGAACCTCGATGCCCAGGCGGTCGGCGAGCAGATAGCCGATGATGCCGTAGCCTTCGTAGATCTGGTGGCACAGGCCCACGGTCTTGATGCGCGTGTAGCGCGTAATGGCGTCGCAGATGCGCACCATGGGGTTGGTGTAGTTGATGTACCAGGCGTCCGGGCAGGCCTCTTCCATGTCGCGTGCGATTTCGAGCACGGGGCCGATGTTGCGCAGGGCGTGAGCGAAGCCGCCGGGGCCGCCGTTTTCGGCGTAGGGCTGGCGCAGGCCGTGTTTGAGCGTTAACTCGAAGTCGGAGCGCCACAGGGCTTCGCGCGGGGGGACTTCGATGGCCGAAACCACGAAGCGAGCGCCGTAGAGCGCGTCGACGTGGCGGGTATGCCGGCTGATCGTCATCTGTGCGTCCCACTCGCGGTTGATGTGGTGGGCGAGATCGGCGATCGGCTCTAGGGCTTCCGAGTTGCGGTCGACGAGCGCTATGTGGCTGCCGCGCAGCCGGTCGCTGCGCAAGAGCGCGGCGACGGTGTTGAGGCCAAAGCTGGCGCTGCCGGCCCCGATAACGACGATCTTGGTGGGTAGCATGGCTGTGCCTCTCAGGGTTGGGACGTGAGTCTGGAAATGGGCGGTTCGGATTGCGGCGTGAAGTTGTGGGCGGACGTGTATCTGTCAGTATAGGAAAAATGGGGGCCGCGTCAACTATCGCGCGAGGGGAGGGCGCGTCCCGGAACGGCGGCTTACTCGTCGCGCCTGCTCGTAGACGCGCCATCTTTAGCGAACGGGCCGCACGTAGAGCGGCAAGGATGCCGCTTCTACAAATTGTTCGGCCAGTAAATTGGGGCAGACCCGCGACTGAAGGGCTTGAATCGGAACGAAAAAATTGGGGGTTGACATGGTGCGTGAACCGGTGTATCTTGGCGATAGAATGTTGTTCCACAATGTGGGATAGCGTTCCTGCTCCCCGTATCCTCTGTTTGGCAGGAACTTGTCATGATCCATTCGGTGCTCAAGGCAATCGATATCCTTGAGGTGTTCAGCTCGGATGAACCGCGGCTCACGCTAGCCGAGATCAGCGAGCGGATGGAACTGCCCAAGAGCACGACGCATAATCTGCTCAACACGCTGGCGTCTCGTCGCTATATCGAAAAGCGCGAGGACGGGCGCTATGCGCTGGGGCCGGCCATCATCGCGCTGACCCAGGCCGTACGCATCAACGTCGAACTGCGCGACGTAGCCGCTCCCCTATTGCGTGCGCTGGCCGAAGCCTGCCGCGAATCGGTCTATCTCACTGTGCTGGACGGCGACTACGCGCTCTACATCTATGCCGTCGAGTCTTCGGACCGGCTGCGGGCGCGCAGCGCGGTCGGCGACCGCGTGCATCTGCACTGTACGTCGGTGGGCAAGGCCATGCTGAGCGCGCTGGAACCGGCGGAAGTCAAGGCGATCTTGGCGCGGGCGGGCATGCCGCGCTTCACCGATACCACCATCGTGGAAGCGGATCAACTCCTGCGCGACCTGCAAGAGGCCGCCGCGCGCGGCTATGCCATCGACCGCAGCGAACACGAAGCCAACTACTTTTGCATCGGCGCGCCCATCTTCGACCGGCGCGGGCGCGTCATCGCCGCATGCAGCGTTTCGGGCAGCAACCCGAACATCTTGAGCGCCCGGCTGCCGGACCTTTCGGCGCACGTGGTCTATGCGGCGCAGGAGATATCGCGCTACATGGGGCATCTGCCTGCGCGCGGGGCTGCAGTCGGCAATTCCGCGGCGTTGGGAGACGGCTTCTAGAGCAGGTCCGGCGCGATCGTCGGGCGGGCTCGCGGCGACTGCCGCGGCCCCCGTTGAAGCGGCTGGTCGAGTTGCGAAAGGAGGCGTGCGCAGTCCGAAATTATCAAGTCCGAACCAGACAGATGTGTTGTGTACATCGGCTCAATGCTCCCTGACATCGTACTCCTGATAGCCAAACAGTAAGCCGGCGCGCGTTGCGCCGCTGCATCGCAATTTCCTGCGCAATGGCAAATATCCCCATTGCGGGCGTTTTGGTTGTCGCCCGGTTTGCCGGAGGTTGGGTAAGCCGGCTCAGAATCTTTCGCGTTCTTGACTGAGAGGAAAGGAGAAGGACGGTATGGCAAGCAACAAGGTGAGCCGGCGCGGGTTCTTGCGTTTGGCGGCGGGCAGCGCGGCCCTTACCGCGCTGGCGGCATGTGCAGCGCCGCAACCGGCGGCAGCGCCAAGCGGCGAAGAAGCGGCTCCTGCCGGGGAAAGCGTGACCCTCAGCTTCTTCAACCGCGGCGGGCAGTTCATCGAAGACGTGATGACCACGCAGATGAATCTGTATAAAGAGACGACTCCGGGCATCGAGTTCGAGATCAATGCGGTAGCGGGCGCCAATCATCAAGAAGCGCTGTTGCTCATGGTTTCGTCCGGCACCGCGCCGGACATCTGGTTTGACGCCAATCGCACGACCGGTCCGCTCACCCGCAAGGGGTTGACCATGAACCTGGAGCCGTTCCTTGAAGCCGATGAGGACTTCAACGAGGACGACTTCGTGCCGAACGTGTGGATTGCCCAGACCTATGACGGCGCACGCTGGGGGCTGCCCTGGGACAGCGGCTCGATGTTGATCGGCTACAACAAGGACATGTTCGACGCCGCAGGCATTCCCCATCCTGACCCGTCCGTGTGGATGACGTGGGACGAGTGGATCGAATTGGGCAAGCAGTTGACCCTGGATCTGGATGACAACACGCCCAATGATCCCGGCTTTGACCCGGCGCGGGTCAAGCAATACGGCATCCTCGCCGACACCGGTCACGGTCGCCAGACCTACATGTGGGCCAACAACGCCGAGATCATCGCCGCCGACGGCACCATGCCCATGGACTCGGATGAGTTCATCGAGGCCATGAACTGGCTGGCCGACTTAGGCTTGAAGCACTATGTGGCGCCGTCGCCGGCCTACCAGGCGGCGGGCGAAATCTCGCTGCAGGCCGGCACGGTCGCCATGAACCATCTGGGCGCATGGATGATCGGGCGCATCAACGACGCCGGCATCAACTGGGGCACCTTCCAGGTTCCCTATAACAAGACTAAAGTCTCCTACGGTCACTACTCGCCCTTGTGCGTGTATCGGGACACGAAACACCCGCAAGAGGCGTATGACTTCGCCTTCTTCGCTACGTGCAGCAGGGATGGCGAGAAGATCTTGGTAGACTTGGGCATGCAGCAGCCTATCCGCAAAGACCTGCGCGAGGACTTCCTCAACGACGACGACTTGCCGGCCAAGCCGGATCGGCAGGCCTTCTACGACGCCTTCGAGAACGAGGAGACCTTCCGCTGGCCGGGCGACACCATCGGCTCCTACTTCGGCGGCTGGTATCAGGTCCTGCTCGACTACTGGGGCCCCTACCTGGACCGGTTGTGGCTGGGTGAGGTGCGCTGGGAAGACGTAGCGGCGGAAGTGCGCGCCGGGTCTGAGCAGATTCTGGAAACGGGCGAAATTTCCTAGACCTGTGGGCGGGGGATGCGGTCATTGCCGGCTGCATTCCCCGTTTTTAGGATGGCAGGTGGACCTATGCAAACAACTGCTGTTCCCGGCACGGCTGTCAAGCCAACCCCCAAACCGCGCTTCTGGCAGCGATTGAGCTTCGAGGAGACTTTCTGGGGCTGGATCTTTATCATTCCGGCCATGTTGGGTTTCCTGTTTTTCCATTTCGGCCCGGTGCTCGCCAGCCTGGCGCTCAGCTTTACGAGTTACGATATCATCACGGCCCCGCGTTGGGTCGGGCTGGCGAACTACCAGAAGCTGGTGACCGACGACCTGTGGATTCGCTCCGTCGAGGTGACGCTGCGCTATGTCGGGTTGTATGTGCCCAGCGCGCTCATCGCTTCGTATGCGATTGCCATGTTGATGGCGCGCAATATTCGCGGCATCAACATCTACCGCACCATGTGGTACCTGCCCTCGGTAGTGCCGCTGGTGGCGAGCGCGGTGATCTGGCGCTGGGCGCTGCATCCGGAGTTCGGTCCGGTCAACTATCCGCTCAAGGTGATGGGCCTGCCCTCGCCGCGCTGGCTGACCGACCCGAATTGGATCATTCCCTCGCTGGTGTTCATCAGCCTGTGGGGGTTGGGCAACACGGTGTTGATCTTCCTGGCCGCGATTAAAGGCGTTTCGCCCTCGCTCTATGAGGCGGCTGAGGTGGATGGGGCCGGTCCCTGGGCCAAATTCCGCAACATAACGCTGCCCATGACCTCGTCGATCATCTTCTTCCAACTGATCATCAACGTGATCAACAGCTTCCAGGTGTTCGGCGTGGCCTATGTGCTGTTTGTCACGCAGCCGTCGGCTTCGTCGGCCGGCCCGAATAACGCAGCGCTGTTCTACGTGCTGTATATGTTCCGCAACGCTTTCGGCTATTTCCGCAACGGTTATGCCTCCTCCATGGCCTGGGTGCTGTTCGTCGTGATCATGCTGCTCACTTGGCTGCTCTTTTATAGCCAGAACAGGTGGGTCTACTACGAGACGGAAGGGAAGTGATCTTCATGGGCATGAAACTGCAAACCCAGGTTGGACGCTTCTTCGCGTACTTGGTGCTGACCTTGGGCGGCCTCGCCATGCTGACGCCCTTCTTCTGGCTGATCTCGTCGTCGCTGAAGGCGCCGCATGAGATTTACAAATTCCCGCCCGTGTGGATCCCGGACCCGCCGCGGTGGGAGAACTATGTCGAAGTGTTCCAGTATGTGCCGGTGTTTCGCTATCTGGGCAACACCGTGTTGATCACGGTCCTCGCCACGACCGGCATCGTGCTCAGTTCGTCGCTGGCCGCGTATAGCTTTGCGCGTTTGCGCTTCACAGGGCGCAACGCCATGTTCGCCGTGATCCTGTCGACGCTGATGCTGCCCTTTGCCGCAACCATGATCCCGGTCTACATCCTGTTTGTGAAGCTGGGCTGGGTGGGCACCTTTGCGCCGCTGATCGTGCCGTCGTGGTTCGGCGGGCCGATCACGATCTTCCTGCTGCGCCAGTTTTTCCGCACCATCCCCATGGAGTTGGAGGACGCGGCGCGCATCGACGGGGCCAGCCGCCCGCGCATCTTCCTCACCATCATCCTGCCGCTGTCGCGCGCCGCGCTTACCGTGGTCGTCGTGCTTTCGCTCCTGCACAACTGGAACGACTTCATGGCCCCGCTGATCTACCTGCAAAAGCGCGACCTCTACACCCTGGCCCTCGGCCTCAATGCGCTGCAATACCTGGAAGGCGGGCGCGACTGGACACACTATGTGATGGTCATGGCGACCATGATGGTGCTGCCCGTGGTGATCGCCTACTTCCTGGCTCAGCGCGCCTTCGTCGAAGGCATCGTGCTCACCGGCCTCAAGGGCTGATCAATTTTTGCATCGAAGCATCGAAGGATGATCTCGTGAGATACAAGTTCGGCGTTCATCTGATGGTCTGGAGCGGGCAGGTGCGCGCTCAGGAGTTGGCGCTGCTGCCCGGCATCAAGGAAATGGGCTACGACGGGGTGGAGATTCCCATCTTCGACCCCGATGCGCTGGATGCGGCGGCTGTGCGCGCCGCGCTGGCGCAGAGCGGCTTGGCCTGCACCGCATCGACCGCGCTGCCTGAAGGCGTCAGCCTGATCGACGCGGACATCGCCGATGCCGGGGTCGCCTGGCTGGAGCGAACGGTGGCGGCGGCGGCGGAATTAGGCGCGCCGGTGCTGTGCGGCCCGCTGGCGCTGCCCGTGGGCGAACGTCGCGGCCGCGGCTATACCGAGGCGGAGTGGGCGTGCTGCGTGCAGTCGCTGCGCCGCGTAGGGCGCACGGCTGAGAAACTCGGCGTGTCGCTGGCTTTCGAGCCGATCAACCGCTTCGAGACTTTCTTCCTCAACACCGCGGCCGACGGCGTGCGTCTGGTGCAAGAGGTTGACAGCCCCGCGGTCGGGCTGCTGCTCGACACCTTCCACATGCACATCGAGGAAAAGTCGACGCCTGCCGCCATCCTGCACAGCGCCGGCTGCATCAAGCATTTCCACGCCAGCGAAAACGACCGCGGCACGGTCGGCTCCGGCCAGGTTGCATGGGCGGAGACGTTTTCGGCGCTGCGCCAAAGCGGTTACGCCGGGTGGGTCGTGGTCGAGTCGTTCAACGCCGTCATCCCCGAATTGGCCGGCGCGACATGCGTCTGGCGGCCCCTGGCCGAAAGCCCGGAACTGCTGGCGCGCGACAGCCTCCACTTTTTGCGAGCGCACTTATGAGCCGACAGCCGAATATCATCCTGATCATGACCGACCAGCAGCGGTATGACAGCATCGCCGCGCTGGGCGCATCCTATATGCATACGCCCAATCTCGACCGGCTGGCGAGCGAGGGCGTCAGCTTCTCGCAGTGCCATTGCACGGCCGCGGTGTGCGTGCCCTCGCGCACGAGCTTCTTCACGATGGAATACCCGCATACGGTTCGCAGCTTCGAGAACCCTTCGCCGTGGCCCGGCTGCTGGGTAGAGGACTTGCAGGCCGCGGGCTACCACACGGTGAACGTCGGCAAGATGCACACCGTGCCCATGGACGGCAAGTTCGGGTTTGACCAGCGCTTCATCGTCGAGAATAAGGACCGGCCTCTGTGGCTGCACCTGCCGCATGGCGCCATGTTGGATGAGTGGGACAAGTTCTTGCTCAACAGCGGCGTGCGCAAGCCGTCGCGGGCAAGCTATATGGCCGATTTCCCCGAATGGGAGTGGGGGCTGGGCGCGTTCGAGTGGCCGTTGGAGGAGCAGTATCACCCGGACGTGTTCGTGGGGACGATGGCCGAGTGGTTCATCGACAAACGCGAATCCACAAGTCCGCTCTTTCTGCAGGTCGGCTTCCCCGGCCCGCACCCGCCCTACGATCCGCCGGCGCGCTTCCTGGAAATGTACGCGGACGCTGACATTCCAGTGCCGCAGGTGACGGACGAGGAACTGGCAGGCCAGCCGCCGCATCACGCCCTGCAACGGCAGGTGATGATCGACCAGAACTACGACGCGGTGAAGTGGAGCGAGCGCCCCAGCGCCGAGCAACTGCTGCGTATGCGCCGCCACTATGCCGCTAACGTGACGCTGATCGACGAGCAGGTGGGGCGCATCCTCGCCGCGCTGGAGCGCAAGGGCTACTTGGAGGACGCCATCGTCGTCTTTATGTCGGACCACGGCGACTGCCTGGGCGATCACGGCCACATCCAGAAGTGGGTCCTCTACGACTGCATCACGCGCGTGCCCGCCATCGTATGGGCGCCGGGGCGTCTGCCTGCGGGTGCAGAGGTTGGCGGCTTGGTGCAGCACATGGACCTGGGGCCGATGCTGTTCGAGTTGGCCGGCCTGCCCGTGCGTCAGCACAGCGGTGCGCAGTCTGCGCTGCCCGTGGCGCGCGGCGAACAGCCCGGTCGCGACGCGGTGTTCTGCGAGTTGCGGGCGTCGACTAATGTGCGCCAACTGACGATGGTGCGCACCCATGAGTGGAAGCTGGTGCACTACCTCGATCACCCGGAATGGGGCGAGCTGTACGACTTGGCCGGCGACCCGGGCGAACTGTGCAACTTGTGGCACGACGCCGCACACCAGGAGACGAAACAGGCCCTGCTGGATATGCTGCTCAACTGGCATATACGCCAGCCGCTTGGCCTGGAAAAGGTCGTGCGCTGAGCGTGGCGCGCCCAGACAGGCGGAGAGGAACCTGCCCGATGTTGACCGTTGACATACATTGCCATTTTTTCCCCCAGGCGTTTTTGGACGTAGCGCGCCGGCCCGGCAACTCGTTCCAGGCGTCCATCGAGCGCCGCGCCGACGGCCGCGAGCATCTGGTGTGCGCCGGCAACTTCGACCACCCGCTGACGCCCGACTTCTATGACGCGCAGCGCATGATCGAGGACATGGACAAGGTGGGCATGCAGATGGCCGCTATCTCGTCCGCGCCGCCTACGCTTTCTTATTGGGCGGACCCCGGCGCGGCGCGCGAACTGGCCCCGGCCATCAACGAGAGCATCGCCGCGCGCGTGCGCGCACACCCTGACCGCTTTGTCGGCCTGGGGACCGTGCCGCTGCAGGACGTGGACGCTTCCGTGGCGGAGGCGCGGCGGGCGATCCGCGATCTGGGCTTGGCCGGGCTGATGATCGGCTCTAACGTCAACGGCAAGAACCTGGACCACCCGGACTTCTATCCGTTCTTCGCCGCCATCGCCGAGTTGGACGCGCCACTCTTCATCCACCCCTACATCCCTGCCGGGGCCGAGCGCATGCAGGATTACTACCTGCACAACTTGATCGGCATGGTGGGGGAGACGGGGCTGGCGATCGCCACGCTCATCTATGGCGGGACGCTGGTGCGTTGGCCCAACCTCAAGCTTATCTTCGCCCATGCCGGAGGCGTCTTTCCCTACATCCACGGGCGCATGGACCACGGCTACAAGGTGCGCATCAAGGAGTGCCGCGAGGCGATCCCCGAACCGCCCAGCGCGTACATGCGCCGCATCTATTACGACTGCATGGCCTTCGCGCCGCGCACGCTGCGCTTCCTGGTCGACCTGGTGGGCGCGGACCATGTGCTGATCGGCAGCGACTACCCCTTCGACATGGGGCCGGCCAATCCGGTGGCGGAGGCGACCGAGAACCCGTTGCTCTCCGCTGACGAAAAGCGGCAAATCGCAGGCGGGACTGCGGCGGCGATCTTCGGGCTGGAGGCGGAGGGCGCGCGCCGGAATTGACGGGGTTGATATGTGACGCCTTCCAGGAGGTTTGCGGCCCCAGGCAAGGCGGGACTGAGCATCCGCACGACATAAAACGAAATGAGACGAGAAACATGAGCGCAACTAAGCAGTACCGCTTTGGCGTAATCGCCGACGAGATCGACCAGGATTTCGCCTATGCCTGCCAGGTCGCCGGCGAGGCGGGCATGGAGTACGTGGAGATTCACACGCTGTGGGGCAAAAACGTCGACGAACTGAGCGACGAGGAAGTGGAGAAGGTGGCGGGCATCCTCGAACAACACGGCCTCAGCGCCTACCTCATCTGCGGTTTACTTTTCCGCCCGTTCTCGCTGGCGGACGTCGAGTTGGCGACGATGGAGGAGCACCCGCGCTTCCAGGAGCATATGCAGAAGCTGGAGCGTTTCATCCAGATCGCGCAGCGGCTGGGCGCCAAGTATATCCGCACCTTCGGCTTCACGCGCGACGTGGGCGGCGGCAACCCCTCGCCGCGCTCGGCGGACGGCGGCGGCATCAGCGACGAGACGCTGGCGAAGATGGCGAAAGGATTGCGCATCGCCTGTGAGCGGGTGCAGCAAGAGGGTCTCTACCTGGCGCTGGAAAACGCCCGTTCGCTCTACGCCAACACCGGCGGCAATATGCGTCGCGTGCTGGACGCGGTGAATCACCCCAACCTGAAGATCATCTGGGACCCGGCCAACGCTTTCGTGGCGGGCGAGGACCCGGCGCAGGGCTACCAGGCGGTGAAGGGCCACATCGTCGACATTCACTGCAAGGACGCGGTCGTCGTCGACGAGGCGACCGGGCTGACGGGCTGGGCGCGCATCGGCGAGGGCGGCACGAACTGGGCCGAGCATCTACAACTGGTGCGCGACGAGCCGGCAGACCATTACACCATCGAGACGCATTGGAACCCGGGCGGGCAGGGCAAGGACGAGAACACGCGCCAGACCTTCGCCAGCCTGAAACAGCTCATTGCCCAGATGGAGGGGACAACACTATGACACGGGTAGCCTTTATCGGCGCAGGGGCGCGTTCTGTCGGGCACATGATGGCGTTGAGCCATCTGCCTGACGTGGAGGTTGTGGCGCTGGCCGATCTGGATACGGCGCGCGCCGAGCAGACGCAGGAACAGGCCAACGCCCGTCGCAAGGCGGATTCGCCGCCCATCCAGGCCAAGATCTTTGCCGACTACCGGCGGATGCTGGACGAGGCCGAACCCGACTGCACCTATTTGGTGTTGCCGCCCTATGTCCACGGCCAATTGGACCACGACGTCATCGACTACGGCAAGCCTGTGCTCTTCGAGAAGCCGGTGGCGCTGGATATAACGTTAGCCCGCGAGATCGCGGATCACGTCCGCCAGAAGGGGATCGTCAACGCAGCCGGTTACCAGATGCGCTACAGCTCCGCCGTGCAGAAGCCCGCAGCCATGCTGGCGGGACAGACCATCGGCATGGCGATCTCCATTCGCCTGAGCGGGCTGCCGGGCACGCCGTGGTGGCGAGTGCAGGCCAAGTCCGGCGGCATGTTGGTGGAACAGCATACCCACGCCGTCGATCTGATGCGCTATCTGTGCGGCGAGATCGAGTCGGTCTATGCCGTGGCGGCCAACCGCTTTTCACAGAATGTGCCCGATCTGGACATCTTCGACATGAACGCAGTGACTGTGCGCTTCGCCAGCGGCGCGCCCGGCATCATCGGCAATTCGTGCGCCGCACCCGCGGGCGCAGCCGTCTTCCCGCCGCACTTGGTGCACGTCGTGGCGCAGGACATGGTGCTGAGCGTCAACACCAACAAGACCGTGGTGCATCGCGTCGGCGCAGATCCGGAGGAGATCTTGCCGGAGGAGAGCGACAACTACGTGATGGCGAAGGCCTTCATCGAGGCGACGCGCAGCGGGCGGCAGGAGGGCATCCTCAGCAGCTTCGATGACGCGTTGAAGACGTTGGGCGTGACGCTGGCCTGCCAGCGGTCGGCGGAGATGCGCGCGCCGATCGCGATGGCGGAGTTCATGTAGCGATAAGCGCGACACGCCTTGCAGGAGGCTGCGAGCTTGCTGCAAGGCGCCGGCTCGGACAGATCTGATTCGACAAAACATCGGTTAACATAAGGAGGAGCGCAATGCAGCAAGTGACCATCTACCGGGAGCCGGGGAGGTATGGCGGCTGGCCGGCCAACTACGGCATCTGGGCTTGGGGGGACGAGGTGGTGGTCGGCTTCACTGTGGGCTACTACAAGGCAAACGTGCCCTTCCACGCGCGCGACAAGGACAAGCCTTTCGCCACCATGCAGGCGCGCAGCCTGGACGGCGGTAAGACGTGGGATGTGCAGCCTTTCCCCGGCCGTACGCCGGGCAACCGCGCGCTCTCCGCCGACGAGCATATGAACCCGCATCTGTGGGTGGCGAACGCATTGGATGCGGAGAACGCGCCCGTGGCGTGCCCCGGCGGCATCAACTTTACCCACCCGGACTTCGCCATGATGTGCGCCAAGACGGGGCTGCGGGCGGGCGTCAAGTCGTGGTTCTACGTCTCATATGACCGCTGCAAGAGTTGGGAAGGGCCGTATTGGCTGCCCATGTTCGGCCAGGCCGGCATCGCCGCGCGCACGGACTACATCGTTGACGGGCCGGATACCTGCACCTGGTTCCTGACCGCGGCGCGCGAGAACGGCCAGGAAGGCCCCGTGTTGTGCGCTCGCACCACAGACGGCGGCAAGAACATCGAGTTCGTCTCGTGGGTGACGCCCGCAGTCGAGGGCTATTCGATCATGCCGGCGGGCCTGCGTCTGTCGCCAGACCGGCTGCTCTGCGCGGTGCGCTGCAGCGAAGGCGCCAATACGACCACCTCTCCGCGCTGCTGGATCGACCTCTACGCCAGCGACGACAACGGCGCATCGTGGGAACACTTCAGCCGGCCGGTCCCCAATACGGGCCGCGGCGGCAACCCGCCCACGCTGACCAAACTGCAGGACGGCCGCTTGTGCATCACCTACGGCTTCCGCAACCCGCCCTTCGGCATGTACGCGATTTTCAGCGAGGACGACGGGGCCACATGGGGAGAGCCATTGGCGTTGCGCGAGGGCGCGGGCAACCACGATATCGGCTACCCGCGCAGCGTTCAGCTAGATAGTGGTACAATGGTGACCGTCTATTACTTCAACGACGAGGAGGACGGCGAGCGTTACATTGCCGGCACCCTCTGGAAGCCGTGAGGAAGCCCATGCTGTCTGATATCCGAGGATTGATATGCCCGCTCATCACGCCATTTGACGAGCGGGGCGAAATCGACCATGAAGCCGTGCGCCACAACGTCGAGTTTCTGCTGGCGCACGGGGTGCAGGTGCTCTTTCCGGGCGGGTCAACTGGCGAGGGGCAGTTGCTCGCCATAGATGAGCGCAAAGCGTTGGCCGAGACAGTCCTGGATCAGGCGGCAGGCCGCGTACCCGTGCTTATCCATACCGGCTGCATGACCACGGCCGAGACCGTCGAGTTGACGCGACATGCGCAGCGCGCCGGCGCAACCGCGGTCTCGGTGATCACGCCGTTCTTCTTCGGGTATAGCGACGCGTGTCTCTTCAACCACTACGTGACGGTGGCCGAGGCGACGCCGGAATTTCCGATCTTCGTCTATGTCTTTCCGGGCAACGCTAAGAACGACGTGTCGCCCGAACTGATGCACAAACTGCGTGCGGCCGCGCCCAATATCGTGGGCGTCAAGTCGAGCAACCCGCTGCTTCTGCGCTTGCAGGAGTACATTGTGGCGGGCGGCGAGGGGTTCGTCCCGCTGTGCGGTGTGGACGGGCTGATGTTGGCCGGGTTGGCCATCGGCAGTCATGGACAGGTGTCGGGCAACGCCAACGTCGTGCCGGAGTTGTTCCGCTCGCTCTACGACGCGTTCACGGCGGGCGACCTGGCGCAGGCGCGCGCCTTGCAGCAGAAGATCGACCGCGTGCGCGCCATCCTGCAAGACGGCGCAGACCCGGCTGCGTTCAAGGCGGGGCTGACTTTGCGCGGCGGGCGCGGGGGCCGCGTGCGTGCGCCCATGCGCGAACTGAGCGAGGCCGAGATCGAGCGCATCCGTGCAGGGCTGGCGCAGGAGGGCATCCTCTAGCGCACCGGGCGGCGAATGCCGTAGCTGCAAACTGCACAAAGAGAGAGGACAATTGCCTTCCAGGAAGCGCCGCGCTTCCTGGAAGGTTCTTTGTATTCGCTGGGCGCGTCGCCTGGATACTTGCCGCCTGTCGTGCTACACTAGCGAAGCGCTTTTTGTGTTGCAAGCGCAGCGCGGCCTGCAGCGGTTGAGCGTATCACATCCCCGTTTCCGATAATTCCCACCGATAGGCATGGTAAGCGACATGGCTGAAAAGAAGATCATCATCATCGGCGCGGGCGTGGCGGGGCTTGCGGCCGGCTGTTACGCCCAGATGAGCGGCTATTCATCGCACATCTTCGAGATGCACGATCTGCCCGGCGGGCTTTGCACCGCGTGGGAGCGGCGCGGCTACGTCTTTGACGGCTGCATCCATTACCTCTACGGGTCAGGGCCGGGCCAACCCTACTACCCGCTGTGGGAGGAACTGGGGGCCGTGCAGGATCGGCCCATGATCAACCACGACGCCTTTATGCGCGTGGTCGGCGCAGACGGGCGGACACTCACCGTCTATTGCGACCCGGACCGGCTGGAGGCGGAGTTGATCGCCCATTCCCCGGCGGACGCAGCCCTGAGCCGCTCGCTGGCGCAGGGCGTGCGCCGCTTCGCGAGCTTCGATATGTCGGTGATGCAGGCCAAGCCCCGCTCCATGATGTCCGCATCGGACGGGCTGGCGCTGGGGCGCACGATGCTGCCGTACACGGGGCCGCTGCTGAAGTGGGGCTTCGTCTCGGCGCAGCAACTGGCGGCGCGCTTTCAAGATCCTTTCCTGCGACGGGCCGTGGCGCAGATGTTCGGCTGGCCGGAGATGCCGGTGATGGCCGGGCTTTCGCTGTTGGCCTATATGCACTCCGGCAACGCCGGCTTCCCAACCGGCGGATCGCTCGCCTTTGCCCGCGCCATCGAGCAGCGTTATTTGGCGCTGGGCGGGCGCATCACCTACAAGGCGCAGGTCGAGCGCATCCTCACCGAGAATGACCGGGCCGTGGGCGTGCGCCTCTATGACAACAGCGAACACCGGGCGGACGTCGTCATCTCCGCCGCGGACGGCCGCGCCACGATCTTTGACATGTTGGACGGGCGCTACGCCAACCGCGCCATCCGTACGCGCTATAGCGGCAGGCTGCCCATGCATACGCAGATGCAGGTCTCCCTGGGCGTCGACCGCGACATGTCCGCCGCGCCGCACTGGGCGACCTATCTGCTGGATGAGCCGCTGCTCATCGCCGGAGAGGAGCGCGGCGAGATCGCGATCAAGCAGTATGGCTACGACCCGACGCTGGCGCCGCCGGGCAAGTCGGTGGTGGAGGTGATGCTGCGCAGCGAATATCGCTACTGGCAGCGCATCTATGGCCGCAAGCTCTACGACATCGAGCAACTCGACGAAGCCCAGGTAGCGCTCGACTTTCTAGAGAAACTCTATCCAGGAATTCTGGGACAGATCGAGGCGTCCGACGTGGCGACGCCGCTGAGCTACGAGCGCTACACCGGCAACTGGCAGGGCGCGACCAGCGGCTGGCTGCTGACCCCGCAGACCATGCGCATGATGATCATGGGCGTGGGCAAGACCTTGCCGGGGCTGCGCGATTTCTACATGGCGGGGCAATGGGTGGAGCCGGGCGGCAGCGTGGCGTTAGCCGCCATGTCCGGGCGCAATGTGATCCAGCTGATCTGCGGCGAAGACGGCAAGCCGTTTCACGCCGAGACGCCGCCTCGCGCCGCCGGCTAGAAGCGGAAAGAGCGGAGCAGATCGCCAAGCTCGAAGCGCACGAAGTACTGCGCGTGGATGAGAAAAGTGAAGAGCCTCGCCGCGGCATGGGGCGGCATGAGGTCCGCCGCCTTGTCCAACACCATGAAGGGGTCTCGGCCGGTATAGGCCAGATAGAGCTGGTATGAGAAGAAAGTCAGCGGCCCGTAGGTAAAGATTTTGCCCATTTCGTCATTCCTGTTGTGGATGTAGCCGGCGGCGGCTTACCGCGCCTGGCTGCGACCTAGGTCGCAATGTGGGCGGATTAGTCTTACAGTACAGGATGATCGGCGGCTGTTTCCTATCAAAAGGCTGTCAAGGCAACGGTGAGGTCTGAGGCCGGGCGCGCGTTGAGCGTCATATCTGCCGTTGCTGCGCAGCAGCGCAGAGCAATATGTCAGATTGCAAGAGCGGACTGTTCAACGCAGATTTGACCGAATGTCGTCTGCTGTAGAAAAATGAGGCGATGCCGGCAGAGGAACCCTTTCTTGCCGGCCTGGATGTAGCGCCGTGAGCGCACGTCTTTATTGTCTTAATTGTCTTGCGTCCGCCAAGGTTCTTGGCGATTCGCTCATCGTCCCGCCATGAAAGGAAGACAGCATGTTGCACAACCGGATGTTCGGTCTCATCGTGATGATTGCAGCGCTCGTCGCGCTTAGCGCGTGCGCGCCGGTGGCCCCGGCAGCCGCGCCGTCCGGCGAGTCTGCGCCCGCGCTCACGCCGGTGCGCATCGGCACCCAGCCCTGGATCGGCTATGGGCCGTGGTGGATCGCCCAAGACCAGGGCATGTTCGAGAAGCACGGCCTCCAGGCCGAATTGATCGACTTCGTGCAGGATACCGAGGTCAATGCCGCTTTTGCCGCCGGCGAAATGGATGCGGCCAACCTGGCCACGCACACGGCCATCAAGCTCTTCGCCAACGGCGTAGACCTGCGCGTGGTGCTGCTGGAAGACGCCTCGTATGAGGCGGACGCCATCATCGCCGGTGCGGGCATCGAGTCTATCGCGGACCTGGCGGGCAAGACCGTGGCCTATGAAGAAGGCTCGACCAGCGACCTGCTGCTCAACTACGCACTGGCCGAGAACGGCATGTCCTTGGCAGACATCAACACCGCGCCCATGCCCGCCTCGGATGCCGGCGCTACCATGATCGCCGGGCAGGTGGAAGTCGCCGTCACCTACGAGCCGTACATCGCCGCCGCCATCGCCGCTAACCCGGAGATCAAGCTGCTCTACACTGCGGGCGAACGCCCCGGGCTGATCTCGGATGTGCTGGCCGTGCCCGCCAAGTTCCTGGACGAGCAGCCGGACGCAGCCAGGGCGCTGATGCAGGTGTGGGGCGAGGCCATGACCTTCTACAACGAGAATCCCGACGAGGCCAAGGCCATCATCTCGGCGGCCGTCGGCAGTTCGCCGGAGGAATTGCAGACCGCGTTTGACGGCGTGCGCTTCTTCGACCTGGCCCAGAATCAGGAGCAGCTTAGCGGCGAGTTCGCCGAGACCATCGCCGACGTGGCGGACGTCGCCCTCTCCATCGGCCTGATCGACGAGATTCCCGACCTGTCCGCCATGGTGGACGCCTCCTTCCTGGGAGAGTGATGACGACTACACCGCGCCGGCCGCGTACGCGGCTCTTTGAACTGCGCGGCGATATCCCGCGCCGGGTGTATGCCGGCGCGGGCGTCGCGTTCATCGCTCTCTTTCTCGCCGTCTGGCTGCTGCTCACCGAGCTGCAGATCGTGTCGCCCATCTTCCTGCCGCCGCTGCGCGCCGTGGGCGAGGAGCTGATCGTCCAGGCCCAAGAGGGCATTCTCTGGCAGGACGTGGGGGCCAGCGTCTACCGCATCAGCGTGGGCTGGCTGCTGGCGACGGCGCTGGCCTTGCCCATCGGCATCCTCATGGGCAACTTTCGCTTCTTCGAGGGGCTGTTCGAGCCGTTCGTAGACCTGGTGCGCTACATGCCCGCGGTGGCTTTTGTGCCGCTCACCATCCTTTGGCTGGGCGTGGACGACACACAGAAGTTCGCCATCATCTTCATCGGCACGTTCTTTCAAGAGGTGCTGATGATCATGGACAATGTGAAGAACGTGCCGCGCGACATGATCCAGGTCAGCTACACGTTCGGGATGAGCAAGTGGGAAATCCTGTGGCATGTGGTTCTGCGCGCCGCGCTGCCGGGCATTTGGGACACATTCCGCATCACCATCGGCTGGGCGTGGACCTACCTGGTGGTGGCGGAACTGGTGGCGGCCAACGTGGGGCTGGGCTACCGCATCATGCGCGCGCAGCGTTTCTTGGAGACCGACAAGATTATCCTGGGCATTCTGGTCATCGGCGTCTTGGGGCTGATCACCGATTACTTCTTCAAGGCAACGTACAACCGGCTCTTCCCGTGGATGCAGGAGACGCGGTGACGGAGATGACGGCTACGACGGAAATGACGCAGACGGCCAAGCTGCAAGTCAACGATGTGTGGAAGACCTTTACGCCCAAGAAGGCGCAGGCCGTTGTGGCGCTGCAAGACCTGTCGCTCACGGTCAACGCCAATGAGTTCGTCTCGCTGGTAGGGCCGTCGGGCTGCGGCAAGTCGACGCTGCTGATGATGGCCGCAGGTCTGGAGCCGATCAGCGAGGGCGAAATTCTGATCGACGGCCGCGAGATCGACGGGCCGGGGCCGGATCGGGGGATGGTCTTCCAGAGCTACACGCTCTTCCCGTGGCTGACCGTCGAGGACAACATCCGCTTCGCCCTCAAAAAGAGCGGACTGGATCGGGCGCGACAGGACGAATTGGTGGCGGACCACATCCGGCTGGTCGGGCTGGAGGGGTTCGAGCGCTCGCATCCCAACCAGCTTTCCGGCGGCATGCGCCAGCGCGTGGCAATCGCCCGCGCCCTGGTCTATCGTCCGGAAATGCTGCTGATGGACGAGCCGTTCGGCGCGCTGGATGCGCAGACGCGGATGCTGATGCAGGAACTGCTTTTGCAGGTGTGGCAGGTCGAGCGCACGACTGTGCTGTTTGTGACGCACGATGTGGAGGAGGCCATTTTCCTCTCGGACCGCATCTATGTGATGACGGCGCGACCGGGCCGCATCAAGGCGGAGATCGCCATCGACCTGCCGCGGCCGCGCAGCCTGCTGGAGACGGAAAGCGACGCGCGCTTCGCCGAGTTGCGCCGCCAGGTGCTCACGCTGATCCGCGAGGAGGCGCGCCTGGCGTTGCGCTAAGCAGGCGACCCACATTCATGGCGGGCGAGATTTTGGCGTAGAGGCAGATGACTATGCGCAACTTATTGCGACGCAATGGCGGCGCATCCTCTGAAAACGGCGTGGACACAATGTCCAGTCTGATCGATCTGCGCGCGGTGAAAAAGGCCTACGACACGCCCACCGGCCCCTTCTTGGCGCTGCGCGGCGTCGACTTGCAGGTCGAGCGCGGCGAGTTTGTCGCCGTGATCGGCAAGTCCGGCAGCGGCAAATCGACCCTGATCAACATGATCACCGGCATCGACCGGCCCACTTCCGGCGAGGTGTCGGTCGCGGGCACGCGCCTAATCGGCATGAGCGAAGGCGACCTGGCGGCCTGGCGCGGCCGCAACGTGGGCGTCGTGTTTCAGTTTTTCCAACTGCTGCCTACGCTCACCAACCTCGAAAACGTGATTCTGCCCATGGACTTCTGCGGGCTGTATTCGGCGGGCGAACGGCGCGAGCGGGCGCTGCATCTGCTGGACGAAGTGGGCATCGTCGAACATGCGCGCAAGCTCCCATCCGAGATTTCCGGCGGGCAGCAGCAGCGCGTGGCGATCGCTCGCGCCCTGGCGACGGACCCGCCCATCATCGTGGCCGACGAGCCGACGGGCAACCTGGACTCGAAGACCGCCGAGGCGATCTTCGAGCTTTTCGAGCGGCTGGTGGATCAGGGCAAGACCATCCTCATCGTGACGCACGACCGCGACCTGGCGCGCCGCGTGTCGCGCACGATCATCTTGGCCGACGGCGACATCGTGGACGAGTTCCTGGCGCGCATCTTCCCGGCGATGAGCGAGGAGCTGCTCGTGCAGGCGACGCGACAACTCGAAGCGCGGCGCTTTGAGCCGGGGGAGGTCATCATTCGCGCCGGCGAACAGCCGGATACGTTCTACCTGATCACGCAGGGCGAGGTGGAGGTGCATATTCCCACGCCCGGCGGCGATGTGGTGGGCACGCGTCTGTCCGCCGGACAGTGCTTTGGCGAGGTGGAACTGCTGCGCGGCGGGCGCAACATCGCCTCTATCGTGGCGTCGTATACGGGCGTCGACGCAGCGGCGTTGAACCGGGCGACGTTCGAGGCCCTGATCGCAGCCTCGCCCAACGTACAGAAGGAACTGGACCGTCTCGCCGCCGAGCGACTGGCCGAGAACATCGCCACGCGCACGAAGAAGTAAGCGAGCGGCGGGAATGCCTTGCAGGAAGCTCGCCGTTTCCTGCAAGGCATGAATGGCTTACTGCAAAGGCCGCTCCAGCATGTCGCACGCTGAGAGCCGCCAGCGGTCGCCGGACGGGGCCAGGCGCAGCGTCGCCACTTCGAACGGGGACAGGCTGACCGGGAAGGACTGCCCCTTCCATTCCAGCGCACCCTGGCAGCCGCGTCCGTGGCTGTCCGCCAGGCGAATGATGTAGCCGTCGCCGTCCTCCGCCGGCTTGAGGGCCGTCAACTCCATCTCCGGCGAAGTCAGGTTCAGCAGAGAGTCCGCCCGCGGTCGGTCTCCGGCGTGGCCGTGGGTTGTGATCAGCGGGAATGGCGTGTTCAACTCGCGGGCGCGGCGCAAGATGTCGTTGTCCTGCCAGCCGCCGATATGCGGGCAGATCGCCAGCGTGAACTCTTGGTAGCCCTGGTCGATCCAGTCGTAGCGCTGTTTGCTGCCGAAGTCGTGCGGCTGGTGATAGGCGTAGGGCGGGCAGCGCAGGATGGTCAGGCGCATCATGCTGTCGCGCACGTCGCAGCCATATTTGCCGTCGTTGAGCAGGGCCGCGCCCACGGTCTGCGCCGAGCCGTCCGCCGCCTGGCCGCTCACGTCCATCCACATGTGCGTGGGGACTTCGGCGCCGTCCGTCGGGCGCAGACACCAGCCGAAGGGCGAGTCGTGCGCGGCCTGCGGGTTGGTTACGGCCACGTCGAAGGCCAGCTTGACCACGAGCCATTGTCCCTGCCACACGAGCCAGTTGCGCAGCAGCAGCGTAGATTCGCCGTGGCGCAGGATCAACTGCTGGAGCCAGCGGCTCTCTTCGTAGGTGCGCTCGATGAGGAGTGAGGCTTGCAGCGGGCCTTCCTCGGCAATGCGCACGTTGGCGTCGCCGAAGTGGCCGAGCGGATCGCTGCCGTAGCCGGGAATGCCGTGCGACCAGGTGTCGCTGCGATCTTCGACAACCTGGGCTGCGTTCCAGCCGCCCGCGCCGACCAACTCAATCCCCGTGCTCTTGTCGACGCAAGAGACGATGTTCCCCGAAGCCGGGTCCACCTCGACGCGCACCTGGTCGTTTTCCAGGAAATTGGCCCCGGCTGTGGCGCTGCCCGCGACTTCGGGCTGCGGCAGATCGGGCGCAAAGCGATAGGTGCGGTAGCCCATCGGCGGCAGTTCGACCGGGAAGACCAGTCCGTTGAGGCCGCTGTAGCGCGAAGTGAGGGCTTCGTGCGTCTCGATGAGCTGGTAGGGCACGGGCCGGCCGTCGTCGTCGGCCAGGCTCCAGCCGTGTTCGGGCCAGGACTGCCAGTTCGTCCACGGCTCGTACTCGACATATTGCCGGACAGGCCAGGAGAAGGGGTTGAAGACGACGACCGTGCCGCCCGGCCCGGCTGTGTCGACGCGTGCGGCGACGGCGCGCCCGGCGTCGTTAGTGAGCTGGTCCGCGGCGGCGGTGATGCCGTCCAGGGCGCGGATGGCGTCATCTTGCGCCGGCTTGATCGACGAACCGCCCAGGGTATCGTGGAACTGGTTGAAGCATAGCTCCTGCCACAGCGCGTGCAGGCGTTCCTTGGGCAGCGGGCTTTCTGCCCACAACTCGGCGAGGGAGGCCATGCGCTCGGCCAGGAGCAGGCCGCATTCGGCTTTGCGATAGCTGCGCTTGAGCGCGCTGATGGCCGAATAGCAGCCGATGGCGTGGTATTGCAGCTCCTCGCGCACTACGGGCAGGTCGCCCGTCTCACCGGCGACGGCGTCGAAGTAAGCGTCCGGCCAACTGAAGCGGATCTCTATGTCGTCGCGCTCGGCTGCCAGGGCGTGCACGTTTTCAATCTGCGCCTTGGTGGGGCCGCCGCCGTGGTTGCCCACGCCGAAGAAGCACATGGTGTGCGACAGATCGTCCGGCTTGGCCTGCAGGGCGCGCTCGATCTGCTGCGCCTGATCCACCTGGTGCGTCGTATAGGCTGCGGCGATGCGGAAGGCGAGGACGCGGCTGCCGTCCGGCGCCTGCCACCAGAAGACCTCGGAGGGCAGCTCTTTTTCGTGGGGGCCGGGACGCATGAAGACGTAGGCGTCGAAGCCGCACTTGCTCAGAATTTGGGGCAGCCCGCCCGCATGGCCGAAGCTGTCCACGCAATAGGCGATGCGCGGCTCTACGCCCAGGCGCTCACGCATGTAGGCCTTGCCCAAGAGGGCCTGGCGCACGAACGATTCCCCCTGGGGAATGTTCATGTCCGGCTGGATGACCATGCCGTTGACGACGTGCCAGCGGCCCTCGTCGATCAGCGTCCGGATCTGCGCGAAGAGCTGCGGGTTTTCTTCTTCGATCCAGCGGTACACCTGCGATTCGCCGCGCACAAAGTGGAAGTCGGAATATTCGGCCAGGCGATCCGCCGCGGATTGGCTGGTGGCGAGCGCTTCAGCGCGGCCTTCGGTCCAGCGCCAGAGCCATACGGGGTCGAGATGCGCCTGCCCGATCATGTGTACAACGGTTTTGCTCATAGTTGACGGCTCTCTCCTCTTTTTGCCTTTTTCTGTTTGTTTGGCTGGGACTGTTTTGCGCAGAGAAAAAATGGGCGGCAACGCGTGGGCGTCCGCTTCATTGTAGTTCATTGTACCATAGCCGCCGGCGGCTATAGCGTAGGCGCATTGTCCAATACATTCGTAGTATGCACAGGAGACAGAGGCCCGATGTGGCAGACAAGAAAGATATTTATACTGTTGGCAACGGTCCCTCAACGCGCAGACATTTGCGCTGCATCGGTGCGATTGCAGGCAAGCGAATGCGCATCTCCTGGCGGCGACGGGAAGGAAACTGCACATGCGCAATGGATTCGCCGGCGTGTGCGTCGCCTTTTCAGCGATGGCTCTAGCCGTTTTGCTATTGGCGGCGTGCAGCCCCAAAAACACGCCCGACAACGACATGTTCCAAGTGCCGACGGCGCGGCAGATCTCCACGCGTTTGGTGAACGCCACCGTCGGTCGCTTGCATCTCCCCTCGGTTGAATCGGGAGAGAAATGGCTGCTGCCCACGCCCACGCCGGTCGACGCCGGCCTGTTCGACAAGGTTTTCGGCAAGCCGCGTGCGCTTGAGACGCCTGCGGGTCCAGCGCAGGAGGCGCAGACTGCGTTGGGCATTGTCTTGGCCGCGTCGTTGAATGTGCGCAATGGGCCGGGACTCGACCACGCCGTGATCACGACTGTATCGGCGGGCGACCGTCTGCCCGTGGTGGAGCAGGCAGGCGGCTGGGTGCGCTTTTCGCTGCCCGACGGACAAACCGGCTGGGCAGCCGAAGAGTATGTAACGATCGACGGCGACGTACAGGCCGCCGGGCAAGCCGTGGCCGCGTCTCTGTCCGACGGAGCCAAAGTCGTCATCCTGGCCGACATGCTCAACGTGCGCGAGCGGCCTGACCTGACGGGCAATGTCATCGCCGCACTGGGCCGGCAGGAATGTGTCGACATGTTGGGGGAGCAGGATGGCTGGGTCAAGGTTGGCTTGCCCACGGCCAAGACGGGTTGGTGTTTCGGCGAGTATGTGCAACAGGCGGCGGTCTGCCCGACGCCGGCTTCGCCCAACCCCCACGCCGTCGGCGGGGCCGCTGCCGCCCAGAGTGCGCCGCCCTCGGCGCCGACGCTTGCCGCGCAACAGCCCCTCAAGCCCAATGCGTCCGTCATTATGTCAACAAATTTGCATGAATGTTTCGGCGGGGGCTGGGACGAACTGCGCTACGTGCGCGCGGGCACGCCTGTGCAGGTGTTGGGCGCCGGGCCGTTTGCGCCGCCGGGCAATCACGCCGACGAAATGGGGCCGGGGCCGTATGTGAAGATACGTCTGTGGGACGGGCAGTTCGCCTGGATTGCGGCGAAGGCCGTCGGCGTCGACGCGGCGCGCATCGCACAGATCGCCGGCCAATGCGAACCGGGCGACCGCATCGACTGGAGCGTGATCACGCCGCCTACGCCCACGCCCGTCATCACGCCGGCTGCAGCAGCGTCCACGCTGCCGACAGCGACGCCCGGACCGACGGCGACGCCCAGGTATACGCACCAGAAGCGCGACGAGTAATGGCGTCGATGTAACGTGAGGCAAAGTAAAAGGCCTGACGCAATGCTCGCGCCAGGCCCTTGTATTTTTCCCTTGTACCTTAGACGAAAGCTCGTCTATTCCGCGTCCGGCGCGTAGGCTTCCGGGAAGAGCGTGACCCGGATGTAGCGGTCGGAACGCAGGAATTGCTGCGCGTCGGCCTGGATTGACTCGGCGCTCAGGGCGTCGATGGCCGCCTGAAACTCCGGTCGCAGCGTGCTGAGCTTGTCTTCGTCCCCATACACGACATAGTCCTTGAGATTGGACAGCCAGTAGCTGTTCTGTTCGAGCTGCACCTCGCGCGAGCCGGCCTGCTGCGCCTTGACCTTCTCGACGTTGACCGCGGAAGGGCCGTTGTCTTGCAAGCCGGCGATCTGCTCGAACACGGCGTCGACCAACTCGTCGACGCGGCCGGGGTCGGTTCCAAAGGCGATGACGACGAAGTAGCCCGGTTCGGGCACGTCCTGGATGAAGGCGTAGGCGCTGGACGAGTAGACGCCGCCAAGCTCCTCGCGCAGCTTCTCGCGCAGCACGATGTCGAGCACGCCTGCCACGGCATTCAAGCGCAGTTCGGCCTCGCGGCTCGGCTCCAGCGGCCCGCTGAAGATCATCTGGACGACGCTGCGGTCGCCCTCACCTTTGAAGACATCCTGCTTGATGACGCCCGCCGGCAGGTCGGGCGCGACGTCCTGCCAGGATTCGACGCGGCCGGCGGCAGGCAGCGTGCCCAGGTAGGTCTGCGCCAAGGATTTGATCTCGTCCATGTCGAAGCTGCCGGTGAAGGTAAAGGTGAAGTCGCCGGCGTCGGCAAAGCGCTCTTGGTAAATCTCGAAGCCGCGCGCCAGGTCGAGCGTGTCGATCGCTTCCACGGACAGCGGGCCGCGGCGAATTGTGTCACCGTAGAGCGCGGCATAGACGGCGTCTTGCAGCGCGGCATTGGGGTCTTGGGCGCGGTTGATCAACGCGGTGCGCTGTTTGGCGCGGAACGCCTCGAAGGCCGCTTCATCGGCGCGCGGCGCGGTGAAGTAGAGATGCACGAGTTGGAAGAGCGTCTCCAGGTCCGCGGGTGCGGCGTTGCCGTCGAAGCCTTCGGTCAGTTCGCGGATATAGGGCGTGACCGTGACGGTTTTGCCGGCGAGCGCCTTCTCCAATTCCGTCTGGGTGAAGTCGCCCACGCCGCTTTCGTTGACCACGTCGTCGATGGTGGAGGCATTGGGAAAGTCTTCGTCGGGGTAGAGCGACGAGCCGCCCGGGCTGACCGCGTTGAAGACGATCTCGTCGTCCTTGAAGTCGGTCGGTTTGAGCAGCACGCGCACGCCGTTTTCAAGCGTGAGCAGGGTCACGCCCAGGTCGGGCAGTTCCGCTTCTGCGACAATGGCGGCAGGCTGCGGCAGAGTTTCGATCAGGTCGGCGCTGACCGCCGAATCGACGTAGGGCGGGATGTCGGCCGTCTCCAGCGCGGCGACGACGGCAGCCAGGTCATCTTCTGAAGGCAGCGGGGTTTCCTCTTTGCGCGGGCCGGTGATGTAGAGAAGGCGGTTGTCGTCGTCGGCTAGGATGGCGGCCTTGTCGTTGACTTCCTCCAGCGTGATCTGGGGCAGCAGATCTTGGACGAGGCCGAAGACCAGTTCGATGCTGGGGATGGCCTCGCCGGTGAGGAAATGCCGCAGGTATTCGTCGGCGTAGCTGCGGCTGGCGGTGTTGTCGCGCTCGTTGTAGAGCCGTTCGTAGAGGTTCAACAACTCGTTGCTGGCGCGGTCTAGTTCCGTCGCGGTGAAGCCGTGACGGCGGGCGCGTTCGATCTCGGTGACGATGGCTTCGGTAGCGGCGAGCGCTTTCTCTTCCTGTAGGCTGGCGCCGATCACCGCGGCGTCAACGGGGCGTACGAGGCTGCCGCTGCCGGAACTGGCCGAGAGGAAAGGCGCGTCTGCGGCGCGGGCGATTTCCTCCAGGCGACTGTTCATCATGAGGTAGTAGAGGTCGGTAGTCACGTCCTCGCGCATGTCGCCGGCGGTGACGATCGGTTCGGCAGGTCGCAGGGTGAAGACGGTGAGTTGGGTGCTAGGCTGCTCCGGGTCGTCGATGACCTGATAACGGGTACCCTCGTGGCTGGGCAGGTCATAGACGGGGCGCGGCTGCGGCGCGTCCGGCATGGGCAAGTCGGCGAAAAGCTCCTGGATCAGGCGTTCCATTTCGTCGGGGTCGAAGTCGCCGACCGCGATCACGGCCATGAGGTCGGGGCGATACCAGGTCTCGTAGTAGCGCACGAAGGCCTCGCGCGGCGCGCTGCGTACGATGTCCATGTCGCCGATGGGCAGGCGCTCGGCGTAGCGCGAGTCGCCTAGGATGAAGGGCAGCAGTTGGTTGCTGATGCGACCGGCCGCGGTCTGGTCGCGCAGACGCCACTCCTCCACGATGACGCCCCGCTCCTGTTCGATCTCCTCCGGGTCGAGGGTGGCGTAGGCGGCCCAGTCCTTGAGAACCTGGAGCGCTTTGCCCAGGGTTGCCGGGTCATCGGTGGGGGCCTGGATGGTGTAGACGGTCTCGTCGAAGGAGGTGCGGGCGTTGACGTCCGGGCCGAAGGCCATGCCGATGCTCTCCAGGAAATCGACGATGCCGAAGCCGGGGAAGTTTTCGGTGCCGTTGAAGAGCATGTGTTCGAGGAAATGGGCGAGGCCTTGCTGGTCGTCTTCTTCAAGGATGGAGCCGGCATTGACCGCCAGCCACAGTTCGGCGCGGTTCATCGGCTCGGTATTGCGGCGGACGTAGTAGGTGAGGCCGTTGTCGAGCACGCCTAGGCGCACGTCCGGGTCGACGGGCAAGGGCGCGTCGAGATCGTCGATGGGCAGGCTGTCCGCGGCGACGGGAGCGGGCGCGTCCGCCGGCGGCTGGATGGGAACGCAGGCGCTGAGAACGAGCGTCAGAATGAAGAGCCAAGAGAGCCAGCGAGTCATGGGAAATCTGCTCCTATTTCGCGGGTCCGGGGTTTTCCGGAGCGCCAAGGCGATGGGCGGCTGTCGGGCGATGCGAGCGCATTGCGTGAAGCAGGCCGCGTCCTGTAGTTTAGTCGCCCGGCCTTATAGTGTAAGGTATTTTTCTCCCCTTCCGCCAATCCGATGAAGCCGGTCTCCCGCCGATTTTTTCCCTTCGCATTTCGCCGCCTGATTGCAGTATAATCAGACGGCTTGTCAACGTACAGCTGAGAGCGGGGAAGAACGATGGTCGAGCGCCAGACGAATATGTACAAGGGGATGCCGGCCGAAACGGCGATGATGCAGGGCGCTGGCGGCGACACGATTCTTTTGAGCGTTCGCCACATTTGTTAACAATCCGGCGGTATGCTCACGAGGTTGAACCGTGTGTGCGTCGTATGCGACGCTGCATCGCACGGAAGCTTAATCGGGTCAACATTGCGGTGAGAACCCCATGAGGAGGGCACATGAACAAGTTTCGGACCATGCTTCGTGCAGCGCTATTCATTACCCTGGCCCTGGCCTTGACCGCCTGCGCCGCGGTTGCGCCGGCTGCGCCCGCGCCCGCTGAGCCTCAAGCTGCAGCGCAGCCGCCCGCCGAAGGCTTGGAGGAACTGGTCGCCGCCGCCCAGGCGGAAGGGATGTTGTCCACCATCGCGCTGCCGCGCGACTGGTGTAACTATGGAGAAGCCATCGACTCGTTCAGCGAAAAGTACGGCATCCGCGTCAACGAGCTTGACCCCAACGCCGGCTCCGGCGACGAGTTGGAAGCGGTCCGCGCCAACAAGGACAACAAAGGCCCGCAGGCCCCCGACGTCATCGACGTGGGCCACGCCTTCGGCCCGCTCGCCCAGGAAGAGGGGCTGATTCAGCCCTATAAGGTCGCCACATGGGACAGCATTCCCGACGACGTGAAGGACCCGGAGGGCTACTGGTACGGCGACTATTACGGCGTGCTCGCCTTCCAAGTCAACACCGACATCGTGGAGAACATCCCCCAAGACTGGGCCGATCTGCTTAAGCCCGAATATAAGGGGCAGGTGGCGCTGGCCGGCGACCCGCGCACCTCTGCGCAGGCGATCATGAGCGTCTATGCCGCGGCCCTGGCGAACGGCGGAGACCTGGAGAACGTGGAGCCGGGGCTGGAGTTCTTTGCCCAGCTTAACGAGGCGGGCAACTTCGTCCCTGTGATCGCCACGGCCGGCACGCTCGCCAAAGGCGAGACGCCCATCGTGATCAAGTGGGACTATCTGGCGCTGACCGACCGGGACACCTTCGCCGGCAACCCCAACACCGAGATCGTGATTCCGCCTTCGGGCGTCATCGGCGGCATCTACGTGCAGGCCATCAGCGCCTATGCCCCGCAGCCCAACGCGGCTAAGTTGTGGATGGAGCATCTCTATTCCGACGAAGGCCAGTTGATGTGGCTCAAGGGCTATTGCCATCCGATTCGCTACAATGATATGGCGGCGCGCGGCGTCATCCCTGAAGACCTGGCCGCGCGGCTGCCCTCGGCAGAGCTATACGCCAAGGCCGTCTTCCCGACCGTTGAGCAGTATGAGACGGTGCGCTCGGTGATCGCCGAGAAGTGGGACGCCGTGGTCAAGGCGGACGTGAAGTAGGCGCGAAGGGCGGGCAGCCCCCGGCGGGCATATACGCTTGGCCGAGGGCTGCCGCCCATCAACCGGGCCGGCATCAGGACGTTTCCGCATCTACACGGGTTACATACAGGTAGTATACAAATCGTAAACAGGTAGTACACAGGTCGCCATCAACATGCCTTCTCGACGCGTACTCGGTGACTGGCTGGGCGTAGTCCCCTTCTTTCTCTTCGCCGTTGCCTTTATCTTTTGGCCGGCCATGGCGCTCTTCGTCGGCGCGTTCCGCGATGCGCAAGGCGGCTTCACATTCGCCAACATCGTCGCGCTTTTTCAGCCCTTCATCCTCGACGCCTACTGGCTGACGATCCGCGTCAGCCTGGTCACCGCTGTGGGCGGCGGCATCTTCGGCTTTCTCGTCGCCTATGCCGCCATCCTAGGCGGGTTGCCGCGCGGCGTGCGCACCGTGCTCACGACCTTCTCCGGCGTCGCCTCCAACTTCGCCGGCATTCCGCTGGCCTTCGCCTTTATCGCCACGCTAGGACGTGTAGGGCTGGTGACGGTGCTGCTGCGCGATGTGTTTGGCCTGAACATCTACGATCGCGGCTTCAACCTGTACAGCTTTTGGGGCCTCAGCCTCACCTATATGTACTTCCAGTTTCCGCTGATGGTGCTGATCATCTCGCCGGCGCTGGACGGCTTGCGCCGCGAATGGCGCGAGGCGGCGAGCAACCTGGGCGCGTCGAACGTGCAGTACTGGCGCTACGTAGCCCTGCCGATCCTGCTGCCGTCGCTTTTGGGCACGATGATCCTGCTCTTCGGCAACGCCTTCGGCGCCTACGCCACCGCCTACGGTCTGACCGGCGGCTCGCTAAACCTCATTCCCATCCTGATCGGCCAACAGGTGCGCGGCGACGTGTTGCACAATCCAGGGCTAGGTTACGCGCTGGCGCTGGGCATGGTCGTGGTCATGGCCGTTTCCATCGCCGCCTTTAGCTGGCTGCAATCCCGCACCTCTCGCTGGATCCGTCGAGGAGCTTGACATGGGCGGAAGACGCTTCTGGTCCTGGCTGTGGATTACGCTGGGCGCGCTCTATTTTCTCGTGCCGCTCTACGCCACCTTGCATTTCTCGCTGCAGGCCAAGCGCGGAACCCTGAGCCTGCTCGCCTATCAAAATGTGTTGGCCGACCCGCAGTTCTACCGGACGTTCACCTTTTCGTTGCAGATGGCCGCGGCGACCATCGTCACCGGCATTGTGCTGATCGTGCCTACGGCCTATTGGGTGCATCTTCGCCTGCCCAAGCTGCGACCCGCGGTCGAACTGATCACGCTCATGCCTTTTGTGATCCCTGCCGTTGTGCTGGTCTTCGGACTGATCCGCGCCTATAGCCGCCCGCCGCTGCTGCTCGTATCCAGCCCGGCGTTGCTGGTGGCGGGCTATACGGTGCTGTCCCTGCCCTACATGTACCGCGCCGTCGACACCGGCCTGCGCGCTATCGACGTGCGCACGCTCACCGAGGCGGCGCAAAGCCTGGGCGCGGGCTGGCCGACTATCCTTTGGCGGGTGATCTTGCCTAACCTGCGTGTGGCGGTGCTCAGCGGTTCTTTCCTGACGCTGGCGATCGTCGTGGGCGAGTTTACGTTGGCCGCGCTGCTGGCCTGGCCTGCGTTCGGCCCCTATATGGCGCTCCTCGGCCAGAACCGCGCCTATGAGCCGGCGGCGCTGGCAATTATGAGTTTCGGCCTGACCTGGCTGGCGATGGGCGTCATTCTTTGGATCGGCCGCGGCCGTCAGGGCGGGCCGGGCGAACTGAGCGGCACGCACTGATCGACATGCGCCAACCGGCGCGCCACAGCGGAGACTTCAGCATGGCATTCTTGCAACTCGTCGGCCTCACCAAGACCTTCGGCGCTACGGTCGGCGTCGAAGCGGTTGACCTCGCCGTGGAGCGGGGCGAGTTCGTCTCGCTGCTGGGCCCAAGCGGCTGCGGCAAGACCACTACCTTGCGCATGATCGCCGGCTTTGAGCAGCCGACCGACGGACGCATCTGGGTGGGCGGCGAAGACATCACCGCACGGCGGCCCAACCAGCGCAACATCGGCATGGTCTTCCAGGCCTATGCGCTCTTCCCCAACATGACGGTGGCGGACAATATCGGCTTCGGCCTCAAGGTGGCCCGTCGCCCTGCGGCGGAGATCCGTGAGCGGGTGAGCGAGCTGCTGGCGCTGATCAAACTGGAGGAAATGGGCGACCGCTACCCGCACCAGTTGTCCGGCGGGCAACAGCAGCGCGTAGCCCTGGCGCGCGCCCTGGCGATCCGCCCGCAACTGCTTCTGCTCGACGAGCCGCTTTCCGCCCTCGACGCCAAGATCCGCCTGAGTCTGCGCAACGAGATCCGCGCCATCCAGCGGCAACTCGGCATCACGACGCTCTATGTCACGCATGACCAGGAAGAAGCGCTGTCGCTGTCCGACCGGGTGGTGGTGATGAACCGCGGGCGCATCGAGCAGGTCGGGTCGCCTTTCGAGATCTACAACTTCCCGCGCAGCCATTTTGTCGCCTCGTTCGTGGGCACGCTCAACATCCTGCCCGCCGAGGCGGTCGACCCCTCTGCGGGCATTGTGCGCGCCGCGGGGCAGCAGATCGCGGCGCCGCCGGGGCTGTCCGGCATGGCCGCGGGCCAGCGGGTGATGCTGGCGCTGCGCCCCGAGCTGCTGACGCTGAACCGCCGCCAAGGAATGGACAACCATCTCGAAGGCGTAGTCGAGACCATCGCCTTCCTGGGTTCGATTGTGCGCATCCAAGTGCGCGTGCAAGACGCGCTTATTGCGCTGGACGAGTTCAACAACCCCAACTTGGATCTGCCCGCCATCGGCGACAGCGTAGCCTTCGGCTTCCCGCGTGAGGCGTGCTTGATCCTAGACGGCGCGAGCTAAGCGCGAGCGCAGCCGC
>CAZYSJ010000025.1:0-10705 GCA_964649875.1 uncultured Caldilineaceae bacterium | reverse complement strand
TGTTTGGAAATTCGGCGTTTGTGCGATCGCGCCATGTATTGTATCCTGTGCCCCTCTTTGCTTTGACCCGCGCTACCCGTCGCCCGCCTTCATCACAGCGGTAACTAAGCAAGGGCGCACGCTCTGTGCAGTTGTACGTACAGCACGCAACGCTCTCGGCTGTGTTGGCGCGCGGCTGCGCCGTGCGTGTGCAAGGGTTTTCAGCGTAGTAACGCAGAAGTAACGTAAGGAGGGATATGTGAGGAACCGTGTCGCGTATTTGTTCATCTGGATGCTGTTAATGGTTGGCGCACTGGCGCTGCTTCCGGAGCCGGCCTTTGCCCATGCCGGACACGATGAGCCGGAGCCGCCTGAAGCGGTTTCGGTCGCGCCTGCATCGGCGGATGCCGCAACTGGGCCGCAGGCCATCAACGCCGCGTGTGATGGCGGCCCCACGCTCAAAGGCGGAACTGTGCTGGACGAGTGCTTCAACCGCAGCTTTGTGGTGGGAGGCGTCACCAAAACCATTCGCGTCTGGTACACCAAAGACGCCACTGCGGTAGACCACACTGAGGACGGCGTGGACTATTCGCTGCAGCATTGGATCAACAGCGACGCCCAAGCCCAACAGGTGGCCGAGTGGTTCGAGAACGCCTGGCGGCGCTTCCACACCGATTCCGGCCATCATCTGTATGACACGGGCTGCAGCAACAGGGTCAACGTCCGCCTAGAGGACGGCATCGGCTGGGCCGGCATTGCGTATTGGGCGAGCAGCGGCAACTGTTGGATCGGCATCGATTCGCCCCTGGTGCGCAACGGCGGCGGCGAACGCACCGTCTACCACGAAGCGCAGCACTATCTGCAATACAGCTATGACGACGGCTGCTACGGCCATTTCCAGCCCAACTATCCGAGCAACAGCGAATTCATTGAAGGCTATGCCGACCTCGGTTCGGACACCGTCAACGATACCGTGGACGCACTGGTTTACGCCGGCATCGGCTATGATTCCAGCACGTCGATGTATGCCAAGTCCTATCGCAACATCTTCAACAAGTATTTCGTCGAACAGCTTGGCTCCTATGCGACGGCGGACGATCCGTGGCATAACATCGACGCCCTGTATGCACACTATGCGGCGTGCGACGCAGCCGATAACCTCAACGTTCTGGATTCGCTCATCCCGTCGTTGAGCGGAGGCAAATGGACGCAGAACCGCTTTTTCCTCAACTTCTTCGCGGCCAATTGGGCGCATACCTGGGCGGACCCGGCGACGCAGCCCGAGTTGGTCTATCTGGACGATGACGACGCGGCCTTCGGCACGCTTGCCAATCTGACCCGGAACGAGACGATCTCCGGCGGCAGCAAGAGTTGGTCGGGAGCCGCGCCCGAAGACTATACGGCGACCTACTACCAGGTGCGGCCCCAGAGCGGCTGTCCTTATGTGCAGGTAGAGGTGGACGGCGAGCCGGGCGCGCAGTTGGGCATCAACCTGATGGCCGCCAAGACCTCTGCGCCGTCCAGCGTGTTGCGTTCCGCCGTCATCGGCGAGGACTTCGTGCGCACCTTTGCCGGCGCCGGCGCGCACGACCGCATCGTGGCCGCGGTCAACAGCTTCGCCGCCGCTTACAGCTACGGCGTGGACTTCACCTGCGTGACGCCGGCGCTGGACATCCTGGAGCCGCGCCAGGCCAGCTTTGTGCTGGTGGGCGATCCGTCCAGTCCTATCGCCTTCCTAGCCCGCTGGAGCGTGCGCGACGGGGCGAGCAGCGTGCGCGGCCTGCCGGCGCCTTCCTTCACCTTCTTCGCCGGGCCCGGCGGCGGCGACCCGATTACGCTGGTCGAGGGCAGTTTCCAGGAAGTGGGCGACGAATACTGGGCTACGCTGCTGCCGCCCACGAAACCCGCCGGCACAACGTTCTCGGACTTCACCATCTGCCTGGACGGAACGCTGTGCGATTCGGAAACGAACGCCCTGCTCTATGTCGAGCCGGGCAGCACCGACATCGCGCTCAGCTTCGACGCCAGCGGTTCGATGGGCATTGAGGACACTACCGGCGAGGGCACGCGGCTGGATAACGCCAAGCGTTCCGGGCAGGTCATCGCCGACCTGCTGCGCCCAGGCGACCGCATTGTGGTGCAGGACTGGTCGGCCCACAGTTGCAGCGGCGACAATTGCACGCTCGACATCAGGACGCTAGTGTCTGAAGCGTCGGTGACAGAGGCGAATGTCGCTGCCGTCGTCACAAGCGCGCGTTCGGGCATCAACAACATCTCGGCGCGCAATCGGACGCCGCTGGGCGCGGGCGTGCGGGCGGCAAAGAACGCCCTCGTAAGCCTGCCCGGCGACGATAACCCCAAGCACGTCTTTCTGCTCAGCGACGGCGCGGAGAACGTTTTCCCCTTCTATGCAGACGTCCGCAACGAGATCATCGACTCCGGCGTGGTGGTGAACACTATCGGCTTCGGGCCGGAGGCGCCCGGCAATTTGCTGGCGCAGATCGCAGGCGACACCGGCGGCACGTATCGACCGGTCGCCACCACGATCTCCGGCGCAGGCATGGCTTCGGCGGCTTCGTCTGAATCGGCGGAGGCGCTGAGCGCACTTGCTGCGTTGGAGATGCCGCTGGAGGCGCAGCAGGTTCTGGACGCGCCTGTTCCGCCCGGCCAACTCGGCCTGGCTGACGTCTATGACTACCTGGATACGGAGGCCCAGGGCGCGTCGCGTATTCTGCGCCAGCTCTACCAGGGCGTGCCCGCCCAGACTGAGCGCTTGTTCCCGGTCATTGTCGACTCCAGCGCCGATGAGTTGCGCTTTGTCATCGCAGGCAAACAGCCGGATGACGGCGGAGCCTGCAACACAAGCGACCGCCGCGTCTGGGTGCTGAGGCCGGGCGGAACCGAAAAAGACTGGATCGCGATCAGCCCGCCGAACAAGGACGGCAATTTGCCGCCCGCCGACTGGGTGATCCGCAACAACCGCTTCGACGACACGCTGATCGTGCCCAACCCGCAACCGGGGCAGTGGCGGTTCCGCGCCGTCTACAACTTCTGCGTGATCAACGCAGCAGGCGAGGAGACGGATCAGATCGAGGCTCCGGCGGAAGCGCAGTTCACCGGCCCCTACGACTTCCTCATGACAGCGTCGGTGCAGTCCGCCGTCCAACTGCAAGGGCGTCTGCTCGGCCTGGAATCGGGCCAGGGCATCGCCGGCGACGTGGTCACAATCGCCGGCAACCTGCTGGACAAGAGCGGCATCTACACGCCTACGGGCATGGTCGCGCAGGTCCAGGGGCCGTCGGGCAGTTTCCTTATTGCGATGAAAGACGACGGGGAAAACAACGATGGCGGCAAGGAGGACGGCATCTACGGCGCCCGCTTCGGGCATACGATCTATGGGGGCGGCTACGATGTGCGCATCTTGGCCGGCTTTAAGGACCCGGACGGCTCCGGCAGGACGGCGATCCGCGAGTGGAACGGCGGCTTCTGGATCGACGGGCCGCGGCTCGATCCCCAGGGCGCGCCCACGTGCGGCGGCGAGAACGACAAGGACAACGACTGCATGCCCGATGACTGGGAAGAGCGCTGCAAGCTGGACACGACTCGCGACGATCGCAAGGAAGACCCGGACGGCGACGGGCTGATTAACTGGGAAGAACTGCAACAGGGCACGCTGCCCTGCCGCGCCGACACGGATAACGGCGGCGAGAACGACGGTTCCGAGGTGCGCAACAACCGCAACCCGCTCGATCCTAGCGATGACCAAGTGCGACCCTTCGACCGCATCCACGTCCGCCCGCTCAACGGCAGGCTGCTGATCGATTGGACGCGGCCGTTCTCGTACACGAACATGCGCATCTACGTCTCGCCGGACCCGAACAACCCCGGACAGCCGATCAACGCGGGGACGGGCGAGGGCGACGACAAGGTTCCCGGCAACTGGCTGGTCACCGGGCTGGAGAACGGCAGAACCTACACCGTCTGGCTGCAAGGCGAGAACGGCAATGCGCTGGGCGATATGAGCGAAGCGCAGACGGCGATGCCCAAGGAGGACACTGACCCGCCATCCGGCGCCATCCTGATCGAAAACGGCAAGCCGCGGACGCCCGCGCCGCAGGTGATGCTGCACATCAGTTCCACGGATATTCCGCTGGAAGGGGCGGCGCAGAGCGCCAACGCGCACATGACGGATCAACTCTCGCTGCAATTCAACACAGTCAGCGGCAGCGCAGAGATGCGCATCTCCAATCGCATCGACATGCAGGGCGCGGTGTGGGAACCGCTGCAACCGACCAAGCCGTGGACGCTCGACTGCAAAGTCGGGGAGCAATGCACGGTCTACGCCCAGTTCCGCGACGCTGCCCAGAATGAGTCGATGATCGTCTGGGATACGATCCTATTGATTGACCCGCCCACGGCGGACGACCTGCGCTTCTATCTGCCGGTGATCCGCCGATAAGCGGCGTTCTGACAGACGTGCGCCGATAACCGCATAGGGTTCTACGAAAGGGGCTGCCGAAACCGGCGGCCCCTTTTGTCGCCGCTGTCCAGGCGCGCCCAGAACAAAGGGCGCATCTCAATTTTTGGGGGCAACCGGTCACCCTGAACGCCGGCGAAGGGTCTGCGCGCCGGGGACGCGAGATGCTGAACGCAGTGAAGCATGACAATCTGCTCTTAACCTGTGACACGACCAAGAACAAATGTTCCGGTTGCGGGGCAACTTTTAGATGATATAATTATGATAAGCTGCATGGCGACTTGCAGGTATTCGTTCGGCTCCGTGTGAAGGGCGTGATCGCCGCCCGGTTTCTGTTCGCGACCCTATTCCCCACCATCCCCAAAGGGAGATGTCATGAACATCACGAGTCTGATCATCCAACTGTTGAGCGGCGCAGCCGGCGGCAATATCGTTGCGAAAATCCTCAAACAATATGACCTTGGCCCGGTCGGCAACTCCATCGCCGGCATCGTCGGCGGCGTCCTCTTGGGCCAGATATTAACGGCGCTCGGCGCCACCCCTGCCGACGTAGCTGCGGCCGGGGGGTTGGACGTCGGCACGATTGTGACCGACATTCTGGGCGGCGGCGTGGGCGGCGGCGCTCTGATGGTTATCGTGGGGCTGATCAAGCAGCAGATGCAGAAGTGACCTTGGCCGCCTGTTGACCAGGCGGTTCTGGGGCGCGGCAACAATACCGGATGCGCGGTTCGCGCGCCTAGTTCGCGCGCCGCGCATCCCTGGTCATGCGGCGCGCCTAGACGTTTGTAAATTGGTTGACGCGCCCCCTGCGCCATGCTACACTTTATCTAGACGGCAACGAAACTGTAATAGGGTTGTTATGGCCTCCTTTTCTATAGCGTAAAAGGGAGGCGCAGCCTGATCGTAAGCGTTGTTGCACTGCTCCCCGCACCCGTTGCGACGCGGACGTTCGCCTTTGCACTTGCGCCGAAATTCGCGCGCGGGCAGCGGCGAAGTTGCTGCGTCGCCTAAATCACAACGTCGCCCCGAGCGTCGTTCTCTACGCCTACACTGTCCCCAATTGACGTTCGCCGGCATTCCGTCGCCGGATGTGCGCGACGGGCGCGGATGAGCAGATCACACCGTGCCGGCAATTCGATGTGCAGCCCGGCTTCAGGGCTGCCGCTTCTTGCCATCCAATCAATTTCAGTGAAAGGGGGACAGCGATGTTTCACAACAGGTCTCGGTGGTTTGCGCTAGGCGTATTGGCGCTGACCGTCATGGTTCTGGCGGCGTGCGCGCCGGTTGCCCCGCAGCCAGGCGCAGCAGCGCCGGCGGAGCAGGTCGAACTGGCTTTCTGGAACATGCCCTTCGTCACCCAGGAAGTTTCGCCCGAATATGTGTTGAAGTGGGAAGAGGACGTTAAGACCGCCTTGCCCAATGTGACGGTCGACAATTTCTACGGCCCCGGCAAATATCAAGATCAGCGCGACAAATTCCTGCTCCAGGCCGAGAGCGGCAAGCCCGACGTCATCGAGGGGCTGCTGGAGGACATGGCGGCCTACGTCCAGGCGGGCTTGATCGAGCCGCTGGATGAACGCTTCGCGGCATGGGAAGACAGTGCTATGTTCGTGGAAAGCACCCTCGAACCGCTGCGCATCGACGGCAAGCTCTACGGCATCCCCTATAACACCAACGCCCGCGCCATGGTTTATCGCAAGGACATCTTCGAGGAATACGGCCTCGAAGTGCCGACGACGTGGGACGCCTTTGTCGAGACGGCGCGCCAGATCACCGAGTTGACCAACGGCGAGGTTTCCGGCGCGTATGTTTGCACCGAAATCGCCGACCCTCGCGCCCCGCAGGAATTCATCTCCTGGTACTTCCAGGTCAGCGGCGGGCAGAATATGTTCACCGTGACCGAGGAGGGGATTGAAGTCAATGTAACCGTCGAACAACTGGAGCAGGTGTTGACGCTCTACGACGAGTTGTTCGACACTTCTGTGCCGTTCCCGGCCGTCGATCCGAATGTGCGCGGCACGGGTTGGCCGGTGGAGGATCCGGGCTACGTGGCCGGCAAGTGGGCGATGGTTCCCATGGGCCCGTGGCTGTGGGGCCGTCGCGTCGAGAGCGACCTGGCCAAGGATATCCTCGACAACAGGACCGCCATCACCGCCCTGCCCATCCCGGAAGGCGGCGTGCAGGCGACCTATCTCGAGGTCAAGCCGATCATGATGAACGCCTTTGCCGCCGACAAGGACGCGGCTTGGGAGTTGATCAAGTTCATCACCTCCAAGGATAAGATGGCCCAGTGGCTGATCGACTCGGGCGGCATTCCGGCGCGCACCGATTCGCTGGAATCGCAAGAGTTTATCGAGGCTGAGATCGGCTGGTGGCTGCAAGGCTTCGCCGATCAGCTCGGCACGTCCGTCGCCATGGCGCCGATCAACTGGGGGCCTGTCAGCGAGGCCAACATGCGCGCTGTGAACTTCGTCATCTACGACGAGAGAACGCCGGCTGAAGCGGCCCAGTGGCTCTACGATCAGATCATGCAGTTGCACGCCAACGGCGAGCTGTAACAGCCGCCGTGTAGAGTTCGCCGGCTAAAAGCGTCCGGGGCATGCCCAAGCCGCGTGCCCCGGCGCCGACTTCCCACACCCGCTGCGCCATGCACCGCGGCGCACATCTCATTGCAAACGGGCCGTCCCATGAAAGAACGACATAAGGGGATAATCCTCCTCCTTCCCGCTTTGCTGGTGATGGCGCTGTTCACCGTCTACCCGATGGTGCGCGGCGTCACCATGTCCTTCACCAATGCCAACATCATGCGCAAGACCAACGACTTCGTCGGGCTGGAAAACTACGCGCGCATGTTGACGGACGAGGTGTTTTGGATCTCGTTGCGCCAATCCGTCGCCCTCACCGTGATCGTCGTGCTGCTGCAACTGGTCTTTGGTCTGATCTTGGCCTCGGCCATGACGCAGAGGCTGCCCGGCATGGGCGTCTACAAGAGCATCATCATGGCAAGCTGGGTGATCCCGGTGGCCGCCACGGTGACCATGTTCAAGTTCATGGCGCAGCCCGACATCGGCCTGATCAACATTCTGCTGCGCGACCTCGGCTTCGAGGGCATGAACAAATATTGGTTTGGCGAACCGCAGGTCGCCTTTACTTTCATCATCCTTCTGCATCTGTGGCGCAACGTGCCCTTCTACGGCGTGGCCTTCCTCGCCGCCATGCAGGCCATCCCTAAGGACTATTACGAGGCGGCCCAGATCGACGGGGCGAACGCCTTGCAGCGCTTCTTCGCCATCACGTTGCCCGGCATCCGCAGCATGATCGTGGTCATGGTCACCATCCACGTGTTGTGGACGTTCAATAACTTCGACTTTGTGTATCTCGCCACCGGCGGCGGGCCGGTCAACCGCACCGATGTGCTGCCGGTCTATGTCTATCGCAAGAGCTGGACCAGCTACACCGTCGGCTATGCGGCGAGCATGGGCGTGGTCATGCTGATCTTGCTGATGATTTACTTCGTGGTCTACACTCGTCTCTTCGAGCGACAGGAGTCAAGCCGGTGAGCGCTACATCCAGAAACAAGCTCTTGTCAGCCGCCCTGTCTTATCTCGTTGTCCTGATCTCGCTGCTTTTCTTCATCCTGCCCACGTTGTGGATCATTTATACCTCGTTCCGCAACACGGATGCCGTCTTTTCCGGGCGCATCTTGTCTGCGCCGGGCGGCCTGACCCTGGAGAACTACGCCACGATTCTGTCGGTCACCGACTTCCCGCGCTACTTCCTCAACACGGTCATCATCGCTTCCGTGGTGACGCTTCTCTCCCTGATCTGCTCGATCATGGGGGCCTACGGGCTGAGCCGTTTTCAGGTGCGCGGCAAATATGCCCTGATCATGGGCATCTTCTCGACGCAGATGTTTCCGCAAGTGTTGCTTATCATCCCCATGTACCTGGTCATCTCCACTTTCCGGCTGCTGGACACGGTTTTCGGCGTGGTGTTGGGTCAGATCATCCTAGTGCTGCCCTTCCAGATTTGGATGCTGACGGGCTATTTCAACAACATCCCGCGCGAGATCGATGACTCGGCCAGCATCGACGGCTGCAACATCGGCGAACGGCTGCTGTATGTTGTGCTGCCCATCGCCGCGCCGGGCATCGCCGTCGCCGCCTTTTTCTCGTTCGTCGTCTCTTGGGGCGATTATCTGATCGTCTCCATCATCAGCCAGAGCCAGCGCACCGCCACCGTGACGCTCGTCTTGCAGCGGCTTTCCGCCGCGCTTCTGGTGCGGTGGGGACAGGTGGCGGCTGCGGTGGTGTTGACCATCGTGCCGACTATCCTGCTCTTCGCCTTTGTGCAGACTCGCCTGGTCGAAGGCCTCACCGGCGGCGCGGTCAAGGGCGAATAAGCGGCTTGCCGGTCTTCTAAGCCACGAATTGCACGAATTTTACAAATTGACAGGGGCTGTCGCGGGTAATGCGTCGAATTCGCGGCAAATGTCCGCAGCTTCTCCCTTTTCCTTCGCGCCCTGTGCGCCCCGACGCTTTGCAGTTTCCTCTTTTACGCGGTGAGTTCCCCGCCGCGGCGTGAATCCCCATCAGAAGCCAAGACAATCTTAAAACCATCTTCACATTCGCCGCCTACACTGGCTCCAGGCTTAATTGACCCTGGCATTCAGAGACGACACGCAGGAGTTGCATGTATGAACGCGAACGGCGCCAACGGTTTCCATAGCCCGAACGGCGACTACGGCGATCACAGCCGCAACGGTCATGACGGGGACAGCAGCAACGGGCGGCAGCTCCCTCACCCCGACCCTGTCATTGCAATCAGCCATCTCACCAAGATCTACCAGATGGGCGACACGCAGGTGCGCGCCCTGGACGGCGTGTCGCTGACTGTGCAGGAGGGCGAGTATGTCGCCATCGTCGGCGCAAGCGGATCGGGTAAGAGCACGCTGATGAACATGATTGGACTGCTCGACCGCCCGACGAGCGGCAGCTATCGCATCCGCGGCGTTGAGGTGAGCGAACTGGGCGAAGGGCGTCTGGCCGATCTGCGCAACCGCGAGATCGGTTTCATCTTTCAGCGCTTCAATCTGCTGGCGCGCACGACGGCCCGCCGTCAGGTGGAACTGCCTCTCTTCTATGCCGGCGTCAATTCGGTCAAGGCGGCGCAGATGGCGACCGAGGCGCTCGCCAAGGTCGGCTTGGTCGAGCGCGCCGGCCACAAGCCGGATGAGCTTTCCGGCGGTCAGCAGCAGCGCGTCGCCATTGCGCGGGCGCTCGTCAACCGGCCCAGCTTGCTGCTCGCCGACGAACCGACCGGCGCGCTGGACTCCAAGACCGGCGAAGAGATCTTGGCGTTGTTCCATGAATTGCACCGCCAGGGCATGACCTTAATTGTCGTCACCCACGACATGCATGTGGCCGCCCAGGCCGAACGCATTGTCACGCTTATGGATGGCCGCATCCTCAGCGACGAACGCAACCGGCATGCTTCTCCCAACGGCGCGAGCGCCGTGACATTGGCGCCGATTCCGGCTCCCCAGGTAGCCATGCAAGAGGAGTCAAACCGTGAAATTGCTTAAGTATCTACGCGTGGCGGTCGATAGCATTGTCGCCCACAGAATGCGCGCCGCGCTTACTATGTTAGGCATCATCATTGGCGTCGCCGCAGTGCTGTTGACTATGGGCATCGGCAGCGGCGCCGCGGCCAGCATCACCGAGAGCATCGAAAGCAGCGGCACCAACCTGCTCACGGTGACGGCGGGCGACAGCCGGGGCGTGTCTGCCGGTTCGACCCTGACCATGGCCGATGTGGATACGCTCGCCGACCACGCGCTCTTTCCGCAGATTGAACAGGTCGCGCCGCAGTATTCGTCGAACGCAACCTTGACGGTCGGCGGCAGCGAAGGCAGCTACCAAGTGGTGGGTACGACGCCGAACTACGTCGCCATCCGCAATCTAAGCATGGCGTCCGGCCAGTTCATCACCGAGGAGCACGTAGAACTCAGTCAGAGTGTCGTCGTCCTGGGCAGTTCGGTCGCCGCGGACCTCTACGGGGGCTTCGATCCGGTAGGCGAAACGGTGCGCATCGACCAGAGCGTCTTCACGGTCGTCGGCGTGCTGGCCGAGACGGGCGGCTCGGGCTTCGGCAGCAGCGACACCCAGGTCTTTGCGCCTATCAGCGTCGCCCAGGGGCGGCTTTTCAACGCTCCCCGCTACCGCGGCCACTACACGGTAAGCACTATCA
>CAZYSJ010000024.1:38373-41832 GCA_964649875.1 uncultured Caldilineaceae bacterium | reverse complement strand
GAACCGGCGATCGGGGTTTTGCAGACCCCTGCCTTGCCACTTGGCTACGTCGCCAACATGACGTTGACCTTGCATGAGTCAACATCTTAATTAATATGGGCGAATGGTAGCAGGAGGCATGCGGATTGTCAAATCAACGAAGTCTGACCGGACGTACTCGCCATGTCTGCGCCATCCCTGCAGGAACGTTTACGAGTGTTCGTTTACGAGTGTTGATGTGAAGAAGCTATAATACCAGTATGAAACACGAGCGACTGCGCGACAGAATACTCTACTGTGATACCTGCGGCATCTCCTTCCTATGGTCTGCCGAAGAGCAACGCGCCGCCGGCGCCGGTCCTGCGTCGCCTCGCCCGCACCGTTGCCCCGCTTGCCGCCGGTTGGCCCCGGCGCCTGGCCGCGAGCGCGGGCTGGTCAAGTGGTTTCACCGGCGCAAAAGTTACGGCTTCCTCGTGCGCGTGGACCACCCGGATCTCTTTGTCCACGGCTCGGCGCTGCCCTCCGGCGTACGCCTCTATCCCGGCGACCTGGTCGAGTTCCGCGTCGAGACGGGCGAACGCGGGCCGTTGGCCGCCGACGTGACGGTGCTGCTCCCCGCCGCAGAAGCGAATCAGGCGGACTAAGCCCGCGCTGCGGTCACGGGTGCATATCATGTTTTGAGCACGCAAGCTGTCACCCTGAGCCGTGCAACGGCGAAGGGCCTCCAGTTCGACCTAGAGATGCTTCGCCTGGGCACAGCATGACAACTCGCCCCCAATTTAAAGCGGCCCCGCGGTCGCCGAGAATTTTGCCCGCCGCCCCTGTCTGTGCTAAACTGTACGATGGTCTGCAACGGGGGGCCTATGCCGGTCCCTCGTTCTTTCTGTTCGCAGGGCGGTCCTGCGGGCCTCTCCAGAGAAAGCGCAAGAAAAGGAGATTTGCGTAAGCATGGCCGAGCAAGCAATAGGTCAAGAAGTAAGAGAATACGAGTTGGTGTACATCATCCAGCCAGAGATGGATGAGAGCGGCATCCTTAGCCTAAACGAGCGCGTCGCCCAGACAATCGGCGACCACAGCGGCGAGGTGCTGACGACAGAAATGTGGGGGCGACGCACGCTGGCCTACCCGATCAAAAGGAACTTCGAAGGTCACTACGTCATGCAGCGCTTTACCATGCTGCCCGACGGCACGGAAGAGATCGAACGCTTCTTGCGCCTCAACGAGGACGTGATCCGTTATCTGATGTTCCGCCGAAGCGAATAGGCCCAGCGCCGGCAATCCGCAGAAAGAAACCCAGGAGTAGAAATGACTGAGCAAATCAACCCCACATCCGAAGAAGAAACCGCCGCCGAGACCTCTGTCGAGCAGCCCGCCGAGCAACCGACGGAACAGCCCGCGCAGCAGCCCGAGCAGCAGCCGGCAGCGCAGGAAGAGCGAGCCGCCGCTCCCGCCTCGAAGCCGTCCGTCAGCCTGGTCGATCGCAGCTCTTCGCGTGACGACTACGATGATGACGGGGACGAGGACGACGAGTACGAAGACGACTACGACGAAGAAGACGAGGACGACGAGTCCGGCACGCGCTACGTATCCGGCCCCTCGGACTACGTTCAGCGCGAGCGCGGCGGCCGCGGCCGGCGCATCGGCTCGGACGTGCGCATCGAGGAGATCGACTACAAGAACGTCCCCTTGCTGTCGCGCTTCCTCGACCGGCGAGGTCGCATCCTCTCGCGGCGCAAGACCAAGGTCGCGGCCAAAGTGCAGCGGCGCATCGTCACTGAGATCAAACGAGCGCGACACCTGGCCCTGCTGCCCTACACAGCCGACCAAACCCGGATCGTGCGAAAGCGCAGGTAATCCATGGCCTCGCGAAAGAAACGTCGCGCGGAACAAGAAGAGCCGAAGGAACTGACACGCAAGCAAATTCGCCACAGCGCCCGCGAACGCGAACGCAATCGCAAGATCGTTCTGTTCACAAGCATCGCTGTGGGTCTCGCCCTGATCTTCGTGATCGCAGGCGTTGTGTATCAGTTCGTCGTCATACCGCGCAGTGCGCTCGCCTCTGTCGAAGATGATACAATCGTCACGCGAGAGTACTGGAAGCGCGTCCGCCTGGAGCAAAACGAACTGCAAAACCAACTGGTGCGCTACACGGACCTCGAACGCCAGTTCGGCAACCAGGGCTTCTTCACCTCGCAGATCACCCAGATCGAAGGGCTGCTGAGCAGCCCCTTTTCGCTGGGCGTCCAGGTTCTCGACCAGATGATCAATGAGACCGTCATCCGCCAGGAAGCGACGACGCGCGGCCTCTCCGTCAGCGATGCCGAGGTCGACGAAGCCCTGCGCGAACAGATAGCCGCCGGGCGGCAGGCGCTGACCGTCCCCCAGGCGACGGCAACCGCCGAGGCCAACGCGGCCGCGACGGCAACCGCCGCCGAATGGACCCCGACCCCAATGCCGACGCTAGACGCGAGCAGCGCCGTTTCGGAAACGGAAGAACTGCCGACGCCCGAACCGCTGCCCACGCTGCCTATCCTCACCGACGAGGGCTTCCAGGAAGGCCTTAGCGAACTCGAGACCAACCTGAAGGAAGTCGCCGGCATGTCTCTGGCCGAATACCGGGAGATCATCCGCACCAACTTGTTGGCCGAAAAGCTGCAAGAGATCGTGGGCGAAGAAGAGGTCGCAGCCGTCGAGGAACAGGTCCATGCACGCCACATCCTGCTGCGCGTGCGCACGCCGGTTCCGACGCCTACGCCTGTGCCGGAAGGCTTCCCCACGCCGGAGCCGACGCTCACGCCGACGCCATTGCCGGAAGGCGCACCAACCCCGACGCCTACGCCCGAACCGCGCGACGACGCGGAAACGCTGGCCTTGGCCGAGGAACTGCGCCAACGACTGGCGGACGGCGAGGACTTCGCCGCCCTGGCTGAGGAATACAGCGACGACACCGGCAGCGCCATCAACGGCGGCGACCTGGGCTGGTTCGGCCGCGGCGTCATGGTCCCCGCTTTCGAGGAAGCGGCCTTCGCCCTTGAACCTGACGAGATCAGCGAACCAGTCGCCACCGACTTCGGCTACCACATCATCCAGGTGCTGGAGAAGGATGCCGAGCGGCCCAAAGAAGAGGGCGTCCTGCAGCAAGAGCGCGCACAGGCCTTCGACGACTGGCTGCGCGAGCGCGTGACCGCGGCCAACGTCGAACGCCCGGACGACATCCTGTCCAAACTGCCCAGCGACCTCGAAGCCGGCCTGGTTCCGGTAGCTGCGCAATAACCCGGACCGGCCATAGGGCCGGACGTTAGTGTAACGCCATAAGGCGTCTGACAGGGCGAATCAAGTAGCCTGTCAGACGCCTTATTCGTCTTGTGTATTGAATAGAATGCGCAATTCGTACGCGTCTACTACGCGGATCACGCCAATTGGCATACATTGCGGCATTGGCGTTCAATGGCACAGTCAAGAACAGACGTTCGCATATCG